>JBHHVM010000451.1:0-3184 GCA_046754265.1 Phycisphaerae bacterium | reverse complement strand
GACGGCACCACCGCCAAGTCCGTCTACGTGCAGGCGCTGTGGTGGCTGGACCTGTTCGGGCCGACCATCTTCATGGGGGCCCTCAAGATGATCATCGCCCCCCTCATCCTGGCCAGCATTGTCTCGGGTGTCACCAGTCTGCCCAACATCCGCGAATTGGGCGCCATCGGCTGGAAGACGGTGGTCTACTACGCATGCACCACTACCGTGGCTGTCATCATAGGCTTGGTTTTGGTGTTGACCATCCAACCCGGGCGCAAGTCAGCCTCGACCGCGCTTAGGAATCAACGGCAGGCCGACCTGGACCAGCGCCGGGTCCAATTCCAACAATCCACGGGTCAGCCGGCCTTGGGCGCCGAGGGGCACCCCTCCGGGCAATACCTTGCCTGGCTCGCCCAGCAGGAAGGGGGCGCCCAAGCGGCAGGGGCCCAAGATCACAAGTTCCAAGCGCTTTCCGGGGCCAAGGGGCGCACCGCGGGCGACATATTCAAAGACGACATCGTCAAGCCATTGCTCTCCAACCCCTTCCAAGCCCTCTCCGCCTCGCCGCCCAATTCGCTGGGCATTATTTTCTTTGCCCTTTTGTTGGGCGTCGCCTGCACCGTGGTCGGGACAAGAGCTGGGCCCGTGATCTCCTTTTTTCAGGGGCTCAACGATGTCATCATGCAGGTGACCCACTGGCTCATGGCGGTCTCTCCCTTTGCCATTGCCTGCATCATGGCGGGCCTGGTCGCTCGCAACGGGCCCAAAATCTTCGAGACCCTTGGCTGGTACTGCGGCACGGTCATTGCCGGCATCGGCATTCACGTGGCCTTCCTGGTCACCGTGGCGGCTGTTATCGGAAAAGTCTCCCCCCTGCGATTGTTTGCCGGACTCCGCGAAGCCTACATGATCGCCTTCACCACCCGCTCCAGCGCCGCCACCTTGCCCATCACCATCGCCAATACGACTGAGAAGCTCAACGTATCGCCCAAAGTCGCCCGGTTCTCACTCCCCCTGGGCGCCACCATGAACATGGATGGCACCGCCCTGTACGAAGGCGTGGCTGTCATCTTTCTGATTCAGATCTACGGAGGACTGGACGACGTCGGCATCGTTATGACGGCCATGACCACTTTCTTGATCTTCATCACCGCGGTCCTGGCTTCGGTCGGGGCGGCGGCTGTCCCCGACGCGGGTTTGGTAACCATGGTCCTCGTGGCCAGCGCCGTTCATCTACCCATCTACTACATCCCCCTGATCTTCGCCGTGGATGCCTTCCTGGATATGTTTAGAACTTCGACCAACGTCCTGGGCGACGCCGTGGGCGCTATCGTGGTCAGCAGGCTGGAAGGCGACCGCCTGGAATCGTAACGATCGGCGCCGGGCACCCTTACCGCGAGGCAGATCACGTCGATGAGCCGGCGGATCAAGAGTGACTCAGTCTGTCATCAAGGCCAACGCCCACGATCCCGCCAGCAATACCAGAGCCCCTGTGGCTAACAGAGCTTGCCCGGTGCTGCCCAGCCGGGCATGCACGTTGAACTTGCCGTAAAGCCAGCCGATCGCCAGCCCGCAGAAGAACCCGGCCACGTGGGCTGACACGTCGGTCCGGGCGTCACCCACACCCAGATAGCCCAACAGGACCACACCCCCGACTATCGGTGTCCATCGCCGTAGCGAAAACACGCGCCCAGACCGCCGCTGGGCCCAGGCACAGGCCGCTACCATGCCCAGGGCTGCGAAGATTGCGGTGGATGCACCCACCGAAGTGTGACCGGCCGGTCGTAGCCAGGCGTTGATCGCGTTGCCCCCGGCGCCACCCACCAGAATGCTCGACCAGGCTAACCCACCCCCGAGAAGTTGCCCTGCAAACAACCCAAATAGGCCCCCGACCACCAGGTTCCCAAGCAGGTGGGGGGGATCTGCGTGAAGCGTCAGCGCCGTTACGGTGCGCCACCATTGGCCTTGGCGGATCAGCTCGGCGTTGGTCTGCCCTGCCAAGAACCAGTCCAGTCCGAAAACTTCTCGGTCATGGCACAGGGCTACCAGCAGTATCAGCGTGCCATAGCAGAGCACGCCCGCCCAGCCGTCACCGCCCTTGGAGCCAACCGGATCGTGGCTTGCCGGGTCATGGGTCTCGCGGGCGTAAGCCTCCAATTCAGCTCGGGCTCGCGGGGCAACCTGCCCCTGCACCACTAGGCGGTACTCTCCGTCGCCGCGCTCGATGCCGCACCCGATGCCCACCGCCCGAAGCACCAGGGCCTGCTCGGCACAGGTCCGCCTGCCCTTCGACGTGAAAACCACTTCCAAAGGCTCATGCTGTTGAAGATTCGCCATGGGTCCGCATCATAACCGCTCTGCGCCGTCGAAGCCGCGCGCGCTGATCGGGGTTGCCCGGCATGGGCCATGTCCCTTAACCTGAGAGCTTCTGAGTCGGCTTCACTGGAACCGAGCAATCACTAACCATGCCCACCCCTTACCCCTGGTTCGTCAAGCGTGACCTGGACGGCTTCTTCGGCCTGTTCATTGACAATCTGGTTCAGCTTTTGCTGATCGTCGCCCTATGCGGCTCGCTGTGCGGCATGTCGGGCCAGCATGCGTTTTTGATTTTTGGCCGAATTCTGCCCGGGGCGGCCGTGTCCCTGTTGATCGGCAACCTCTTCTACGCCCGGCAGGCCCACGAATTGGCCGCCGCCCAAAGCCGGAGCGATGTCTGCGCCTTGCCCTACGGCATCAACACGCCCTCCCTGCTGGTCTACGTGTTCTTTGTGATCGCGCCGGTCTACCGAACGACCCAGGACCCCGAATTGGCCTGGCAGATGGGGCGGCCGGTACGCTATGGCGGCGGTGAAATGAACGGATTCGAGGAGCGGGCAAGGCACATGATTGCGCTGGCAGAAGAAGCGCTGGCTCCCGGACCTCGCCACGGGCAAGCGCATCGCCGCCTTCGCCCTCACCGAGGCCGGTGCGGGCTCCGATGCGGCGGCGCTGCGCACCACCGCCGACCTCCAGGACGACGGCTCCTGGAAGCTGAACGGAAGCAAGATCTGGATCACGAACGGTGGCATCGCGAACTTCTTCACGGTCTTCGCGCGGACCACGCTCGCGGAGAACCCGGACGCACCGCTGATGGAGCGGCCCATCACCGCCTTCGTCGTCCCCGGCGAGCTGGAGGGGATTGATCGGACTGGGCGAGAGCGCC
>JBHHVM010000450.1:0-3188 GCA_046754265.1 Phycisphaerae bacterium | reverse complement strand
CATCCCGGACCCAGCCAGTATCCCAGCCCGCAAGCCCCCCGGGCCTGAATGGGTCTCACCGTTGCAGCCCCGGCAAGGCCAACCCCTCAGCCCGCCGGCTGTGGATTTCCCGTCGCTCCGCCTTGGTCGCCATGGCCACCATGACTGCCGCCAGCACGCCTTGCACAATCAACCCGGGCACCACCGGAGCCCGAACCAAACGCCACGCAATCGCCAACGTGCCCAACGGCGAGCAGCCAAACAGCAACGTCGGCTCAAACGCCAACTTCTCCAGCGATTTGATTTCATCGAAAAAGACCAACAGATAATCGATCCCCGGCGGCAGCAGCCAGGCCAACAACAAAAACCAAGTCGTCACCGTAGCCGCTCGCGACTTCTTCAAATAGATCATGCGGAAGAACCCGTCCACCGCCAACAATCCCGCCGACATGGATAGCCAACTGTACCCCCACGCCGCAAAGGTGGACCGCCCCAGCGCGGTTCCAAACGTCTCCTTGTCGTACTCCGTCCACCTGATGTCCATCGCAGCCCACACGCCGCAGATCAACAGCGGACCCAAGACCACCAGCAGCCTGCTCGGCACCCGCGACGTCCACGACCGGGCCACGGCACCCTTGATAAGCATGGCTCGTTCAATGCACGCGGCACTGACCGGAAGGAGGGCAAAAAGCAACGACAGCTCCAGGCTGGCGACGAATTGCATCTGCGACGATGCCTCACCCAACAAACTCTGCGGGGCCAACCGCTCGAAGCCAAGAATCCCCACACCCGACAAGACCAGCCAGGTCATCAGCAACAACACACCCAACGGCACCCGAAAGCCGGGCCGATCCGGGCGGCGAAAACGATTCCGGGCCGCCACCAGCCACATGCCCGTCAGCACCGCATTCATAGCTACCATCAAGGCCACCGTAATCGGCTGCAACGCGGTCGATGCAGTGACCGATGCCGACACTTGCTCCCAGGTAAAACTCCCCTTCATCGCATAGTACGACGCGATGGCTGCATAGGCGCCGCTGATCAACCCCGCCCCGGGAAACATGACCGTCAACGGTATCCCCACGATCGAAAACAACACCATCGGCCCAGCCGCACCGGCCGGTTTTTCCTGACTCATGCCCAAACAAACCGTCAGCATCCACAGCATCACCGACGTGCTGACCAACAACCCGTTGCCCACCAACCACGGAACCACCGACTGACCAGCCGCCAATAACAGAACCGACCCAAAAACCAGCCCCACCAGCCACAACACCATCATCTGCACCGGCGACCCCACCCCGTACCCCCAAATCACCGCCGACCCGCTCATCGGGGAAAGCCGGTGCGACACCAACATCCCCCCCGTGTGATCCCGATTCAGCGAAACCAAGATGGTGTTGCACCCGCCGAAGATCAGCAACATGCACTGAACCGGTGCCAGAATCGCGATGGCCAAATGCACCAATTCGCTCAATCTCCAATCGGGCTTGAACGATCGGGCCGTAAACAACATCCCGATCAAAATGACGGCATAAGCACTGCCGACCATCAGCAGCCGGCGTTGGCCGATCAGCCGAAGCTGCAACCACCACAACGTGTTGGGAAGACGAACCGAACCGTCCATCAGTCCACCTGTTTCACCCCGGCTTTGAGGTACGTCGATTCCAACGTGTCCGGCAACAGGGCGAACTCCGCGACCGCCAGCCCGCGCTCAACAAGATGACTCAACAGTTGCGCCGCCCGGACCGGGTCGTCGTCGAACTCAAACACCAGCGCCCCCTCGCGTCGAACCACCTGCGTGACACCGTCCCAACCTCGCAGCGCCGCCTCAGCCCCATCGCTGCCCCCAGCCACCACCAGACGATACCCGTGCCGACCCCGCGCCCGCCCGGTCAGCGCATAAACGGGCCCCATCCTAAGAATGCTTCCGTGTTCGATGATGGCCACGTCCGTACAATACTCTTCAAGGTCCGCCAGAATGTGTGAGGAAACCACCACGGCCTTGCCTTGGGCCCCCAGATTGGCCATCACCTGGCGCAACTGAATTCGGCCGGCCGGGTCCAAACCCTGGGACGGCTCGTCCAGCAACACCACGTTGGGGTTGGTCATCAGCGTGCGGGCAATGGTGACACGCTGCTTCATCCCCCGGGAAAGCTGGTTCATCTTCTGATGCCGGCGATCCGACAGCCAAGTCTGTTCCAGCCAGTAATCCATCCGCTCGGACGTTTCCGACCAGCCCAGGCCATAGCATTGACCGATGAACGTCAGAAAATCTTCCACGGTCAGTTGGTCGTAAACCGGCGGGGCATCGGGCGCCAAGCCGATGTGACGGCGGACGTCATCCGAATCCCCCAGAACATCGAACCCCATGATGGTCACGGTGCCCGCCGTCGGCGCAATAAGACCAGCCAACGCCCGCAACAGCGTGGTCTTACCCGCCCCGTTAGGCCCGATTAACCCCAGGATTTGACCGCCGGCCAACTCCAGCGAAACGTCCCGCACCGCCACCAAGGCCCCGAATTCAACGCGGACACCGTCAGCCACAAGCAATGCGGAATGGGACATAATGGCCAAGGAATCAAGCCCCAAGTGACAGGGACCAGTCCAAACAACAATAGGTCAAGCCGTTGCTGTTGCAGTTGCCGTTGACGTCGCAGTTGCAGTTGCCGTTGCCGTTGCGGTTGCTGTTGCTGTTGCTGTTGCTGTTGCAGTTGCGGTTGTCGTGAAACTCGATACTCGCAACTCGAAACTCGCTACTCGCCTCTAATCAAAAACCGCCGACCCAATCCGCACCAGCGTCGCCCCCTGTTCGATGGCCACCTCAAAATCGCCGCTCATGCCCATCGACAAGTGGCAAAACTCGGAACCCAAAAACCGTTCCTTGGCCATGTCGTCAAAAATCTCCCGCGTCCGCTCAAACGTCCAAGCCACCCGCCCGGCATCCGAAGTCAACGGAGCCATGGCCATCAATCCGCAAAGCCTAATCCCCGGCAGCGACACAACCTGCTCAGCCAAGTGCGGCACCGCCCCCACCGCCACGCCCGACTTCTGCGTCTCCTCCGCCGCATTGACTTGCAGCAGGACCTCCACCGTCTTACCTATTTTTTGGGCCTGCAGACTGATCTCCTCAGCCAATCGCAGACTGTCCAGCGAATGGACCATTTCCACCCAGGGCAACGCCTGCTTGACCTTGTTCCGTTGCAGGT
>JBHHVM010000449.1:0-3189 GCA_046754265.1 Phycisphaerae bacterium | reverse complement strand
GCCAAACTTTCTGCCCGCCGCCGACAACCTGGCCCTGTCCAACGCAGCCGACGTGGCCATCGCTCCGGATGGTCGATACTATGTCTCCGACGCGGACGACAACCGCATCCTGAGCTGGCCCAGCGCCGCGGCGTTCGCCAATGGGGATCCCGCCGACACCGTCATCGGCCAACCCGACTTCGTCAGTTCGGCAGCCAACCGCGGCAACCTCCTGCCCGGGCCCGACACCTTTTTTCTGCCGCAGGGTCTGGACGTCGACACCAACGGGAATCTCTGGGTGGCCGACGCCTTCAACAACCGCGTCTTACGCTTCGACAACCCCTCAATCAACGATACGTCCGCCGACCTGGTCATCGGTCAGCCCGACTTCATCAGCAACGACCAGAACCTCGGTCAAGGCGGCACCGGACCGGACGTAGCCCTGCCCGACAGCCTCCAGTTTCCCGGACGGGTCCGGGTCCGCGGCCCGGACCTCTACGTGGCCGACTCCGGCAATAGCCGCGTGTTGCACTACACCAACCCCATCGCCAACAAACCCTTCGCCGACCGCGTATTCGGTCAGTTCGGTAATTTCTTCAAACGGGCCAAGAACAACGACGGGCTGGGCAACAACGGCCCTACCGCCTCAGCCGACAACCTGCTCAACCCCATCGGCATTGTCTTGGACGCCTACGCCAATCTCTACGTGGCCGACTGGGCCAACCACCGCGTGCTCCGTTTCGACGATCCGCTCAACACCGACACCACCGCCGACGCCGTTTTCGGTCAGCCCGACTTGTTAAGCAACACGTTTGACGCCGGCGGGCTGGCTGCGGGGTTTCAACTGCCCATCGATCTTCAGATCGATTCCCACGGCAACCTTTTCGTGGCGGACTCCATGAACCACCGCGTCCTGGCCTATTTCGATCCGCTCTTCGATCAGATCACCGCCGACCTAGTGCTCGGCCAACTCGGCAGCTTCACCGCCGACGCCCCCAACCACGGGCTGGGCCCCAACCTCACCGACGCCGACGCCCTTCAAGGGCCCACCGGATTGGCCATCGACCCGCCGGGCAACCTGCTGGTGGTGGACACCAACAACAACCGCCTGCTCCGGTTCGACTTGCTTCTCGCCCCGGCCGCACCACCCGATTTCGATCGCGACGGCGACGTCGACCTGACCGACCATGCTCGACTCGCCGATTGCCTGACCGGGCCCGGCGGGCCGACGCCCCCCCCGGTTTGTCAGGTGCCCGACCTTGACGGCAACAGCCTCGTGGACCTAAAAGACTTCGGCCTGTTTCAGCGCTGTATGAGCGGCGACGGCGTGCAGGCCGACCCCAACTGCACCAATTGACCCGACGGAGCCTCACGTGTTCCGGCGTCACACCCACCGTCACAACTGCCGGGCCTTGACGCTGGTTGAGTTGCTGGTCGTCATGTCCATCGTGGCCTTGCTGCTCGCCATGCTCCTACCCAGCCTCAAAAACGCCCGCCGCAACGCCCGGTCCGTGGTCTGCAGGGCACACCTCCGGGCCCTCGCCGGCGCTATCCACACCTACGCCGGTTTCAACGCCGACCTGGTGGTCCCCTCCTACAACATGCGCGGCGTCACCGGCAGCACCGCCAACCCCTTCGACGGCTGGGCCCCGATCCTCAACCGCGACAAATACGTGTCCGGCACCGACGATCTAAAACAAAACCCCTTCATTTGCCCCGACACCAAAGACGTTCCCGGTGTGCCGTTCTTCAGAACCAGTGCCAAGCCGGGACACGCCGAAGGGTACATGGATTGGCCTGCCGTGGTGACCATTTCCGGCAGCTTCGGCCGGACAATTCCCCAGCGGGGGTTCGACACGTTGGTTCGCGTGGGCTACTGGATTAACGGCGACAACCCCACCGGCCTGCCCCGCAACTTCCAACAGGGCATCCATTTCACCGGCTCGGTCGGCTACGGCCCCAACTTCAGCGGGCAGATCATCAAAGCCAACCGCTTCTCCGCGTTCAAGCGACCGGCCCAGCTCATCGCCCTGGCCGACGGAATCTATGCCGGCAAACAAGACGCCACCCGGGTCCATAACAAAAAGCGCCGCATCGGCTATCGCCACGGCGGGTCTATCCGCACCACCAACGTCGCCTTTGCCGATGCCCACGTCGATTCCGTCGCCGGGGATCGCTTCCCCCGCAAACCCGGCGACAACGTCTCCATCCAGCAGGCTCGCCTCGAGAATACGGGCGGCGGACCCACCCTATTCTCCGATGCGGAAAAGTATTTGCCGCATCCATGACACCACCGGGCCTGCCCGCACCGCTACGCCGAAAGAATACTCGCACGATTCACTGCGGCAGATCGGGCGGATCATCGTCCCGCCCGGTTCCCGAAAACCAGCGGTTGGTCGGCTGGTCCGGGTCGGTGTCCGCGTCGGCAAAAGAACCGTCGGCCCGAATCCGATACCCCAGGATCCGCGGCAAGCTGCTCTCGCCGTGCCCGTCGCAGTAGACCACGTTCGCCCGGCCCAAGTGTCGCCCGTCCACCGCCGTGCGCGGACTGCCCGGGTCGCCGGTCCCCCGGTCCGAGGTCGCCGTCAATCGCGGCGGGTCCAACGTCCAGCCGTGATTGCCCATCGACGCTACGTTCTTGCCGTCGTTGCGGTAGGGCTGGCGGTCACGGACTGGCACGCCGGCCGCCGTGCCCATGCAATCGCCGCCCAGTACCGTGCCTGAGAACGAGCGGATGCGCGTGCGCTTCACCGGGAAATGGTGAAACACACCGTCGGTCTTTCGGGCATTTCCCAGAAACTGATGGTTGTATCCATAGGCGCTGTTGCGCTCATCCGTCCACTCGGGCACCACCGGGCATTGATACACCGTGCTGTCATAATCCTGGCGATCATCGCTGGTGCTGGGGCGGTTGAAGGCAAACAGGCCCACCTGCTGGCCCATCGCCGCCACCCAACGGGGCCGATATTTTAGGCCGTTGCCCACCTCGTACCAGTTGGCCGGGTTGGTCGTCCCGCCCGATTCCTTGGCGTATCGGCCCGGCAGAATCACGTCGTTGTTCTCGTCCGCGTACATGTGCCAACCGTGCGAAAGCTGACGCAGCCGGCTCAGGCACAGCACGCCCTTGGCCTGGCTCCGCGCCTGACGCAGGCTGGGCAACAGAATCGAAATCAACAACGCCACGATGGAGACCACCACCAGCAGCTCGAT
>JBHHVM010000448.1:0-3191 GCA_046754265.1 Phycisphaerae bacterium | reverse complement strand
CACTTGGACCCTCCAGCGTCCACCGGCCAACACGCACAACGTCGCAGCCAACCCCACACCGACCCGGCGGCACAAAGCGAGGCCCCCGCGTCCGCGCCGCACCGACAACTCAATACCAAGCCTCCCGGCTTAATTCACCAACGCCGCATCGGTGATGCCTTCCGCCGGGCACTGATTGACCAGCAGGTTATCGTACAGGCGCGTGTGTTGATCGACGTAGCGACGAATGCTGAAGACCTCAAAGGCCTGTCCGCGTGCCGTGTCCGCCAATCTGATTAACGTGTCGCAGTCATCAAGCAGGGCGGCCAGTTTGAGGGCCATGCTCCTGACTGGGGCGGGTTTGATGAGCAAGCCGTTGTGTTTGTGGGCGATCAGTTCAGCCGTGGCAAAGACAGCGCTGCCCACGACCGGCGCGCCGGCCGCCATGGCCCAGGCGATGGCTGTGGTGGGCACATCCGACGACGAGGGCAACAACAGCCCGTCGGCGACGGCTATCAGATCTTCGAAGGGCACCGCGGTCCCGGGGCATCGCAGACACGCGCCGAGTTTCAATTGCCGGGCCAATCGGGCGATGCGAGCCTGTTCGACGGAACAGCCCGGCACGATCAGCACCTCCGCTTGCGGCGTTTTGAGGAACGACCGAACGCCCAAGGACCAGAAGGCTGCCATTTGCCCGCCACCGCGAGTGGCCGGCTCAGCCGTCAGAAAAACGCGGGCGTCTTCGTCCACATTCAACGCTTGGCGCAGTGGACGTTTGCGGGCGGCATTGATGCGGGCGAAGTCGACACCCGGACGGATGACCACGCATCGATCCGCTGCGACGCCTTTTTCGACCAGCCGGCGCTGGACGGTGCCGGACGTGCAGGCCAGGGCCAGCCGGGCAATCGGCATGATGGAGCGCAGCTTCTTGGAGTCCAGGTCGCTGACCCCAGGATCGAACAGCTCCACCACGATCGGCGCCGGGGTCCCCGCCTGGGCGGCGACGACGGCGGCTTGAACGCCCCAGGCGTGGATCAAGCCGATGTTGTCGCGTTCGATCCGATCAACCAGGCGCGGAGCAGCCAGGGCATCACTGCCCCGGATAGTGGACACGCAGTCCATCCGCCTATCGCCGCGGTCGAGCAGGTGCCGGGTGTGCGGGTCCAGGGTGGCCCAATAGCTTGCAAATCGGCCCGGCGGCAGCTTTTCAATCAGTTGGGTGGCGCCGACGCGTTGCTCCCAACGAGCTGAGGCGTCGAAAAGGTGGAGAACGCGGATCGGTCCGCTCATGCGTCTTCGAGAGGAATTTCGTAGAAGATCTGGGCGACCTGCTCAGCCATCTTGTCGGTGAGCTTGCCCGCAATTTGGCGTCGGCTCTTGGCATTGAACACTTTGTCGGCCGGCAGTTCCACGGTCACAATCTGTCCCTCGCGCTGCGTGGGCCAGAGTCGGACTTCGCCTTTGTTCTCAGCCTGGGCATTGACCACGCGCACCGTGACGGTCATACGGGCGGCCGCCACCGAATCTTCCACCTCGGGCACGTCGTACAGGTCGCGGATTTCGAGCCAGACGACCTGATGGGCGTCGGCCAGTCGGCCCACCTCGCGGCAGCCACGGTCCTCGAAGTCGGTGTTTTCGCGGCGCAGGCGGGCGATGCGGTTTTGGGGCACGACCTCAGAAACGGCTTCATGCTTCTTGAGATAGGCCCCGACCTTGCGGGCCAGGTCGGTGCGGGTCCGGGGTGCGTCCAATCGATACTCGGGGTCGTCGACCAGCACCAGCACCGGACCTTCGGTGGTCAACGTGAACTCGGCGGGCTGGGTAAAGTGGCGGTCCAGGCCCATCGCCCAAAGCCACTTGCCCTGGGTGATGCCGCAGCCTTGTTGTAGCGGGAGACAACCTAGGCACAACAAAAAAGACGCATGAAAAAACGGCGCCCGTCGCTTGCGCTCTGGGCTCCGCTTGTGGCGACGGTTGATGGGCTTGGCGGCGGTCATCTATAACTTCTCTTCATGCTCGTAGAATTTGCGGGCGACTTCTTCGGCGAAGAGTTTGTAGGTCTCGTTGCGGACCACGATGGGGGCGGTGGCCGTGTAGAGCATGGGGTTGTCGGGACAGGTGACCGACACCGATTCGAGTTCCTGAACGTCCGGGGCCCCGGATTCGCCGGTCAGGTCATGAATCCGGATCGAGGCTTCGACCTTGCCTTGCAGCAGGTCGGGCGCTTCGGGATCGCGAATCTGAAACTCCAGCAGCTCGATGTAGACGACCATCTGGGCCCCGAAATGCTCGCCCACTTCCTCCGGGTCCATCG
Organism: Phycisphaerae bacterium; assembly: GCA_046754265.1. GTDB lineage: Bacteria > Planctomycetota > Phycisphaerae > UBA1845 > UBA1845 > OFTM209. The sequence goes on along the minus strand of JBHHVM010000448.1, from coordinate 898 downwards.
CGGCTTCGGGGTGCCGGTGGAGATGGTCCTCGATTTTTCGCTCGTTGACCACTTGCACGCCGTCGACGTTGGCCCGGATTTTATCGCCGATGTATTCGCCCAGTTCATAGCGGACGTAGGGGTAGTCGTAGAGGGTCTCGGGCTCCGCCCAGAGCAGGACCATGACCTTCTGGTCCTCGAGCTTGGCGTATTCGGCCGGGACCTTCTTGGTGTCGGGCAAGATAAAGGCCAGCGGGACAAACCAATTGCAGCCGGTCAAGACGACGGGCGTGCAAACCAGCAACAGCTTCAACAGCGATTTATTCATAGGGGAGCATTCTACCACGTGGCTGGGATGCCTGGGTCAGCCAACATGACGATAATCTTGTACGCCCAGCCGCCCAGAAGCAACCCCACCACCACCAGGGTGATTCTAAAGGGCGTAGCCCGGTAGAGGTTGAGGCGCCACGGCCTCCCGCTGATCAGGGCACTCAGGGCCAGCCCAGCCGAAACCAGGGTGGCCAGGCAAAGAACCCAGCCAGCCGGCTGGGCTTGCAGGGCTGCCCACCATTGCCCGCGGACCGTGTGGGCAAAAGCCGTCGTCATGCCGCACCCGGCACAGGGGATACCCAGCGTCGCGGGCAACGAGCAGGGGGCCAAGCCCAACTGGCAATGCGTGCCGAAACCCTTGGGATCGGGTTCAAGCCAGGCTGCCAGCGCCAGAATGGCCAGGCAAACCCCCAAGACCAGGGCTGCCCATAGCCGGGTTTTGACCGGTTGGATCGAACCGACTCGATAAAGCAAAAGCCCCAACGGGTGCCGACGACGGCCAGAGGCCGGCTGTGGAGCGACCTGCATGGTCGATGGTTTACAGGGATCGGATGCGGTTTGCATGGTCTTGCCCGGTGGGTCGAACGCC
>JBHHVM010000447.1:0-3191 GCA_046754265.1 Phycisphaerae bacterium | reverse complement strand
GATCCACTCCACCGCGAGTAAAATCTTCAACAAAACCCTGAATTAATCTATTCATAGCGTGTTTCTTGGCGGCGGCCAGCAGCTCTTCTTGCATCTCTCTGCGGAGCCAGTCGGGCTTGAGCACCTCGGCCCGATCGCCGAATCCTTTGACCCAGCGTTTCAACTCGACCGTGTCCGCGAGTCGGAACATGGCCAGCAAGGCTTCGGGTTGGTCCGGAGCCTCCTCAAAAAGCGTCTCCTCAGCGGGGAGCCAGGAGAGTTGCTGGCTCTCATGCCATATCCGCTCTTCGACCAGCGCAGCCACCGGGCCTGTGAAGCGCACCACGACTTCCACGGGGTCTCCGCCGATTTGGGTGATGCCGAAGGTGTCCCGGAACTGTAGGTCCAGGCCGAAATCCGATGGTCGGTCAAACGATTCGGTGGTCGGGGCAACCTGCATGATCCGGGTCACCTTGAAGATTCGGATCGCGTCCGCTTGGTGGGACTTGCCCATCAGGAACAAGTCGCCCTCGTAGTACACCAATCCGTAGGGGTCACACCGGGTCGTGTACTCCTTGCCCCGCCAGAGCGAGCGGTAGGTCATCTCTACGGATTTTTCTGCTCGGGCAGCATCGGTCAGGGTCTGGATGGTCGCGGCATGGGGTGAATAGTCGGTTTGGCCCGTTCGACGGACATGGATGGTCTCATCCAACTCCGCGAAGTAGTCCAGCGCTTTGGCGGGCACCAGGCTGCGTATCTTGTCCAGCATGGTCCCCAGCCCTTCGGCGAAGTGGGTGCCAGCCAACGGGTTGATCAACTCTTCCGCCAAGTGGAGCGACACGGCCTCGGTCAGGCTGACCATCAGAGGCCCGGACCGGAAGAAATCGTGGGGCATGCGCCAGTACCGCTTGCCGTAGTCGTCATCCTGGTGCTCGATGGGAAAGCCCAGCTCCTGGAGGGACTCAAAATCCCGTTGGATGGTGCGCTCGCTGACTTCCAGCTCCTCGGCCAGGTCCTTGAGCGGCATACCCTCCCCCCGGGTTTGCAGCATCTTGAGCAGGTTCCACTGACGCAGGATGACTTCGCCTCGGGCCATGCTTGTATCTCCCGGGCCACTGGGGCACCGTCTGGCATCGATCATATCGCAATTGACGCACGTTGCGACCGAGTTTTGAGGGTCCGACACGCCCTGTCAGGTGGCGGCCGTATGCTGGCACTGGTGAACGAACAGCCGGGTGCGCCATGAACCTAACCGATGCCAAACTCGTGTTCCTGGACCTGGAGACCACCGGGCTGGCCCCGGCCATGGGCGACCGCATCGTGGAGATCGGCATGGTCATCTGCCGGGGGAACCAGGAAATCCGGAGGATCGCCCAACTCGTCGATCCCCAACAGCCCATCCCGGCGAATGCACAGGAAGTTCATGGGATTCGAGACGAAGACGTGGCGGGCAGTCCACCTTTCGGGCGGATCTCCAGGTCGGTGTGTCGCGCTTTGAGTGACGCGTGGCTGATCGGTCACAACATCCGGTTTGATCTCGGGTTTCTGGCCATGGAGATCGCCCTGGCCGGGCGTAGTGTCACACCTGCTGGCTGCCTGGACACCTGTCAATTGGCCAAGGCCCTGTGGGAGTTGCCGAACTACCAACTGGATACCGTGGCCGCTGCCCTCGATCTTCAACGAGGGCCAGTCCATCGAGCGTTGGGTGATGCTGAAGCCTCCAAGGCCATCTTCGACGAGGCGGTCAATGAGCTGGGTGGATGGTCGGGGGTCGATTCTGCCGACCTCGAAGCTCTACATGCCTATCCACCCACCTGGCCCAGAGATCCGCGTAGATCCATGCCCGGGATACTCTACGACGCGCTGACCAGCGGCAGGCCCATCTCGATTCGCTATGTCAATGGCGAGGGCAAGTCATCGTCCCGGGAGATTCGACCCTACGCGTGTTTCCCGGCTGGTCGAAACGTGTACGTCAGAGCCCATTGCAACCACGCGGGCCAGATGCGGACCTTCCGCCTGGACCGCATCGTGGAGTTCGCCAGATTGGAGGCGGGATGAGGCTCAAGGTAAAGCCCAAACAAGACCGTCCACAGCCCGCAACCCGTCCGCGTCAAGGCCGGTTCTGTGAGCTGTGCGGCAGGGCACGCTCGGGCGAGCATCAGCCGTTTTGTGCGTCATGCACCGACATGTTTACCTTGCCACATGGTCAAAGCCTGTACGACGAGAATACTGGCGAGATGTGGGTTCGTTCCAAGGGCGGGGGAAGGCTGGTCAGTCCGGGATGGTGGGACGAACACCCAGCCCCCCACCTATATCGGCACGCTGTGTTGGAGTGGCTCAAATTGAATTGACCAGCCCAAGATAAATGGGGTCAGCCGGGGTAGCGGCAAGACTGGCGCTCTGCGCCACCAGAATCAAGATGACCCGAATGCCTAAGCCTACTGAGGGCACCCGTAGTGCAGCCGCTTGCCCTTCGGAGCCGTGGTGTACTCCACCAAGTTCTTGGGCTTGATCCGCTTGACCGTTGAGCAATGGGGGTAGTGGTAGACCTCGCTCCTGCGGCTTCCAACGAATGCCGGAGCTGCTTCAGAAGCCTGCCGCACCCTCGTTTCCGCTGCGGGAATTGACGCCGCTCCGTTTGCGAAGATCTTCTTGAGCAGCGTGGCCATTCGTATCCCGGCCATGGCCAGCCGCTCCTCGACAATTGGAATGCACCGTTCGAAGTAGGGCTGACCAACCTGCCCGTCCTTGGGGATGGCATACGCATGGCTCAAGGCTAGCTTGTACGACTCCGTAGCCCACTTGACCGGATCAGTGCTCTTCCACTTGGCGAGCTGTGCGGGCGTGATCGCCTGCTGAAGTTCCGTAGCGTATTCGGTCCAGCCCTTCTTGGTCTGCCGAATCAAGCCCGAATCCCAGAGCCGGTACAAGTTCGTCCGGTTATGGAAGAACTCGACCTTGATGTCGTTGCCACCCTTATCCCTGGCGTGGGAGACATGGAGGGGCTGGTGAATGTCTCCCACGAAGTGGACCAGGAACTTCAAGGCTTCGCTCTTGTCGGCGTGGCTGGCGTTCTTGCTGCGGAGCACCTTGGCGTATTTGATGATCGCCGAGACCACACACCCCTTCTGGGGGCAGTCCCGCTGGAGGTCGAACTCATCCTCCCCGGGCTTGACATTGGCGTAGTGCAATGGGTTGGCCCACCGATAAGA
>JBHHVM010000446.1:0-3195 GCA_046754265.1 Phycisphaerae bacterium | reverse complement strand
CTGGCCTCGGGCCGGGTCCGGTCTTCCAGGCCGATCCAACCGATGCACTGACTGCCCCGAGCGACGTAGAGCAGGCTCAGGCCCTCGGGCTCGGCGTAGTCGGGATTGTCGGTAATACTCATGTCCACGCCGGCTTCGGCCAGCCAGTTGGCCCGACCCACACGGATTTGCGTGCCGTCCAGCGTGGCCGTAACGCCCCGACCTGACACTTCCTCGAAATTGTCGGGGCGATTCATCTCGATACGGGCCTGGCGGGCCACGTTCACCAACGCCTTGGCGGCTGGGTGCTTGCTCAACTGCTCTGCCGCCGCGGCCGAGGCCAGCAAGTCGGCCCCTTCGATTCCCGGGGCTGGGTTCAATTGCGACACTGAGAGCTCACCGGTGGTCAGCGTTCCGGTCTTGTCAAAGACAAGGGCGGTCAGCGACCGGGCGTATTCCAGATTGACGACATTTTTAATCAGGATGCCCAGCCGGGCTGCACAACTCAGGGCTGCCACCATGGCCGTCGGGGTGGCCAACACCAAGGCGCAGGGGCAGGCCACGATCAACATGGTGATGGCCCGTTCCATGCCCTCGTGCTTGTCCGCCGAAAAGAACAGCACGATGCCGGCCAACATGAGGATGGTCGGGGTATACCAGCCGGCATACTTGTCGATGAAGCGGGCCAGCGGAATCCGGGTATGCTCGGCCCGTAGGATCAACTGCTGCACATTGGCCAGGGTGGTGTCCGAGCCGGCCTTGGTCACGCGAATGTCCAAGGCCCCAGTCAGGTTGGTGGTGCCGCCGTACACCTCACTGGCCGTCCCCTTGGTCACCGGCAGCGATTCCCCGGTCACGTTGGCTTCGTTGACTTCTGACTCGCCTAGCACCACTTCGCCGTCCGCGGCGATGTTCTCGCCGGGGCGGACCCGAACGATATCCCCCGGGCGCAGGTCCTTGGCCTCCACCTCCTGCTCGGAACCGTCCTCCAGCAACTTTGAGGCCTGGTCCGGCGTGAGCCTCAGCAGCGATTCGATGGCCACCCGGGCCCCCAGGGCCGTCCGAGTCTCGATCAGGTTCGAGATGATCATGAAGAAGGCGATGATGCCCGCCTCTTGATATTTTCCCAGGGCGACCGCAGCCACGACGGCCATGGCCACCAGCTCGTCCATGTGCATGTGCCCTTCCATCAGGTGTTTGACGGCATGCCAGACCAAGGGCAGCCCCAGCACCAACGCAGCCACCAAGGCCAGGAAGTCGGCGTAGGGGTTCCGCAATTGGCCGCCGCCGGCCTGAATGGGCGAGTCGGCGAAGAGGTATTCCGCGATGAACGAACTGATCACCAGCATTCCGCCCATCATGGTCATGACCAGCAGGCGGCTGGCTCGACCGGTCTGAGCCTGGGTGATGGATTCGTGAATGCCGATGGCGTCGTGCAGGTGAAAGCCGCCGTCGGGGTGCCCGTGCTCGTGGTGCTGAGAGGCCATGGATATCTCCGCGGTCAAATGTTCACAACTTCCGTTGCCAAACGGCTTTACGTCCCCGCCCGAGCTCAACAGCATGTCCTCAAGCGGCGCACAGGTCAACCGTCGACGGCAAGGCCCGCCACTTGCAGTAATACTCCCCCAGCCCAGGCCCGGTTCGCCCCCCGCAAGCCAAGATTATTAACGCCAAGCCAAGGCCCGACACGACGGCGGGCAGCGGGTAAGAAGCCGGGTGGGACACCTCACGTGGGTGTGGAGGAATCACCCCCCTCCCTGCTATCATTGCCCCAACTGCGTCTGACACAGCGTCTGATAGAGCCCGCAGCGCTCCAGCAGTTCTTCGTGGGTGCCCGTATCGATGATTCGGCCTTCGTCCATGACCAGGATGCGGGTGGCAAAGCGGATGGTGCTCAGGCGGTGGGCGATGATCAGGGTGGTTCGGTCCCGGCTCAATTCCGCGATGGAGGCCTGGATTTTCTGCTCGCTCTCGGAATCCACCTGGCTGGTGGCCTCGTCGAAGATCAGCACGGGGGCATCTCGCAGCACAGCCCGGGCGATACACAATCGTTGCCGCTGGCCGCCAGATAGTGTCACACCGCGCTCGCCCACCAACTCGTCGTAAGCCGCGGCCTTTTCCTGGATGAAATCGTCCGCATGGGCCCTGCGGGCAGCCTGTTCGATCGCGGCCTGCTCAACCCCCCGGGCACCATAGGCGATGTTCTCGGCCACGGTCATGGCAAAGACCACCGGGTCCTGACTGACCCAGCTAAACTGCCGTCGCAGGCTCCGCAGCCGGGCTTGGCGCAATTCCACCCCGTCGAAGTAAATGTCACCCTCCTGGGGATCGTAGAAGCGCAGCAGCAATCGGGTCAGCGTGGTCTTGCCGCTGCCGTTGGGACCGACCACCGCCACCGTCTCGCCTTTGGCCAGGGTCACGTTGACGCGCTTCACCGCTTCCTTGGTGCCTCCCGGATAGGTGAAGCTCACGTCGCGAAACTCAATCTTGTCCGCCAGGGGTTCGAGGCTGACCGCGCCTTCCAACAGCTCGGCTTCGGCCGGGGCGTCCAGCACCGAGAAGATGCGCCGGGCCCCCGCCGTCGATCGCATCACCCGTGGATAAACGTTGGCCACCTTCCGCAGCGGGTCCAGCAACATGCCCAGGGCAATAACCAACACGCCGAACTCAGCCAAGTCGATCCGCCGGTCCAGGACCTGGGCCCCCAGCCAGAAGGTCACCCCACACACCGCAGCCAGCCCCAGAACCTCCAGGGCTGGGTGCATGACCGCCTCGACCCAGGCGACACGCAGTTGATCCTTGAACATCTTGCGGTCAATTCGCCAAAGCTGGCGCCGCTCGAGGTGTTCGGCGTTGTAGGCTTTGACCAGCGAAATGGATTGCAGGGTGTTGGTCAGGGCCCCGATCATCATCCCGTAGGCCCGCAGCAGACGTTTGTTGGCCTTTCGAATCTGCCGGCCGGCCGACCAGAAGATCACCACCACCAAGGGCCCCACCAGCATCAGGGTGAAGGTCATGCGGGCGTTCAGATACAAGGCTGCGATCAACAGAAACACGGCCCGCAGGGGCTCGCGGATCATCTTGCCAAACACCGACATGAGCCCCCGCTGAATCTCCTGGGCGTCCTGCACGAAGCGCGACACCAGGTCGGAACTGCTCTGGGTGAAGAAGCTCATGGGCAGCCGCAGCACCCTGGCGTATAGTTGACGGCGCAGA
>JBHHVM010000445.1:0-3200 GCA_046754265.1 Phycisphaerae bacterium | reverse complement strand
TTGACCAGCAAGATTTTGTCGCTGGTGCGCCGATCGGATACCGGGGCCGGGCGAGGCGTCACCACCGTTCAACAGGCGGTCGTACTCTTGGGCTTTACGGCTGTGCGAAACGCGGTGTTGTCGGTCAAGGTCTATCAGACGTTTGCCTCGGCGCCCCGGGACGGGTCCGCCCTGGATCGGTCGGAGTTCTGGAAACATAGTCTTGCTGTGGCCTGCACCGCACAGTTGATCGCCGAGCGGGTCAAAGGGAAGGCCTCGCCAGGTGATGCCTTTGTGTGTGGGCTGCTGCACGACCTGGGCAAGGTGGCCCTAGATGCCTGTCTGCCCAAAAGCTATGCCCGGGTCGTTCGCCAGACCCAAGCCCGGCGGGCTTGCATCTGCGACGTCGAGCGCTCCGTGCTGGGCCTGGACCACACCACGGCGGGCAAGTGGCTGGCCAAGCGATGGAAGCTGCCACAATCTGTCATCGACTGTGTTTGGCTGCACCACCATCCACCGGAGAACCTGCCGAAATCGGTGGCGTCGGCCGACCTGATCGGCGTGGTTCACCTGGCCGACGACGTGGTCCGATCGCAGGGCATCGGCTATTCCGGGTATCATCCTCCGGGCAACCCCGAAGCCCTGGGAAAGGTGCTGGGTCTCGACGCCAAGGCGTTGGCCCTGATCGCCGCGTCGGTAGGCCCGGCGTTGCAGCAACACAGTGACCTGGTGGGCTTGGGGGAGTTGACCTCCGCGGAGGTCTACGCCAAAGCGCTGGCCGGTGCGAATCAGGAATTGGGCCGGCTCAATGTTGACCTGACCGAAACCAATCGGCGGTTGGCGGTGCGCTCCGGCTGTTTTGAAGCGCTGGCCCGGTTTCATCGGGCGCTGTCGGCCGACGCCGAGCTGGGTGACGTCTGCCGGGCGGCGGCCTGTTGCACGGGCAGCGCCCTGGGCGCCGAAGGCGCGGTGGTTTGTTTCGGACTGGGTTCCGGTGGGAAGGTGATTCACGCGGCCTGCCCACAGGCCGATGAGGATGAAGCCGTGGCCTTGGCGCTTCCCGACAGGGTCGAAGCCCCGCGCGTATCGGCGTCGGAGCGGATGGGGCCTCCGCCCAAGTGGGTGGACCCGGTGCTGACTCGGTTTGGATCAGCCCTAAGCGCCGGGCCGATCTGGATGTTGTCAGCCGCCTATGCCGGCAAGATGGTGGGCGGGATGCTGTGGACCTCCCCCAACGATGCGGCAGCCCGCTGGGCGGATTTCCCCGAAGAGTTGGATGCCTTGAGCGGCGCGATCGGTTTGGCCATGCTGGGGGCGGTGGTCCGTGGCGAGAGCGAAGCCCGCGCCGAGGAGCTGGCCGACCTGAATCGCCGGTTGGCCGGTGCCCAGCAGGAGCTGTGGCGGTCACGATCGCTGAACATGATTGCCGCCATGGCAGCCGGGGCGGCCCATGAGTTGAACAACCCACTGGCGGTTATCTCGGGCCGGGCCCAGATGCTGGCGGGTGAACTGCCCGAGGCAAAGCAGCAGCAATCCCTCCAGACGGTGCAGGACCATGCCAATAAGGCCAGCGCCATCGTCAGCGAACTACTCGAATTCGCCAAGCCGGACCCGCCTGAGCCGGAAACCGTCAATTTGCTGCCTTGGCTGAAACAGTTGCGGGAACGATGGCTGGATGAGTCCTCGCTGAGCCCAGGGCAAATCGAAATCGTCGCGGATGACCCTGATATCGCGGTTCGAGCCGATGCCGATCAATTCGTCGGCATCTTGGACGCGGTGGTGGCCAACGCGCTCGACGCCATGGTCCCGAAAAAAGCCCACCTGGTGATTAACTCAGCCTGTTCGGCTTCCGATGAGAGCATCGTGTTATCGGTGACGGACAACGGCATAGGGATGAGCCCGTCGGTGGCGGAGCACGCCCTGGACCCGTTTTTCTCTCACCGAGAAGCGGGGCGAAGCCGAGGCCTGGGTTTGTCACGGGCCCACAGCTTGGCCGCAAGCAACGGCGGCCGATTGTGGCTGGAATCGCGCGAAGGTGCCGGCACGACGGTGTTTATCGAGTTGCCGGCGACTCACGCGGGAAAAGGGCCGGGCGCTTGATCGCCGGCCTTGGAGCCTGACTTCAATCTTGAATGACTCGGTCCGCGCGAACTGAAGTTCGCGGCTCGTGTGATTCTGGGATTAGGTTCTTCGCCCCCCAACGGACAACTGAGCTCCTTTTAGGCCTGATCCTGCCGGCGCCCCAGACGCATAAGTGCCGACTGTGGTGGCGCGGCAGGTGACACTGACGGACACCCTATGTCAACATTGGCCCCGCCATCGCTGCAATCCTGCAAAATCCTCCTGGCCGAGGACGATCCGCGCATTCTGGAAATGCTGGTGCAAGCCATCGTGCAGCGCTTCGACGCCCACCTGACCTGTGTGGGCTGTGGCGAAGACACCTTGGACACCGAGGTTCTGGAACCGCACGACATCATCATCACCGAGCTGTTCCTTCCGGGCATGGATGGTTTGACGTTGTGCCGCCACTTGGTGGAGCTGAACGATCGGCCGATCATCATCATGGCCGAGCAGCCGGGCCTGTCGCATGCGGTCGAAGCGATGCGCCTGGGAGTGACCGATTTTTTCCAGAAACCCTTCGCCATCAGCGACCTGCTGGACTCGATGGAGCGGGCCCTGGTTCGCCATCGGAAGCGTCGCGAGCAGCAGAAAAAGCACCGCCGGCTGCGCGGTCTGGTCAAGCACGTCATCCGCGAGCGCCGCGATCTGAACAAGCGCATGGAACTGATCTGCCGCGACCTGGTCGGCGCCCACCGGCGGTTGCTACATCGGGTGGTGGAGTCGCCGCAGTCAGAGGCGATCGATTAGCGCCGGCCGACGTGTCTTCCAATCGTGGCCCGGGATTGTGGCATTGGGAGCCGCGGGCTGGCGCCCGCGGTGATCAGGCCCGTCGGCGCCGACGACAGCACACCCCGGCGCCGAGCATCAAGAGCGCAAACGTCCCAGGCTCCGGCACGTTTTCTCCGAAGCCCACCGCGTCCAGGAAATTACCGGCACCTAGCGATCCACCCGCCGAGAAGATCGCCGCGAACTCGAGCAGAAGCGGGTTTCCCGTGGAGATGCCGAGGGGCCTGGGGTGGAAGTTCCAGGCCACGTTCGTCGCGGAGAACTGCTCGCTCATAAGCGAGAGATCGTCGCCTCCACCGGGGATACCGTCAGCG
>JBHHVM010000444.1:0-3206 GCA_046754265.1 Phycisphaerae bacterium | reverse complement strand
GGTTGGTCACCTTTTGTTTTGCCAGGCGTTCCAGCACGTCGGGCAGGGCGATTCGGTTCTTGTGGGTGCGGCAAGGCAGGAAGTGGACGCCGGCGCGTTCCAGGCGGCGGGCCCGGTTGGTGTTTTGGTTTAGCGCCCGGCCAGTGGTACAAACGACCAATGGAATCTGGGCTGCGGTTTGGACGAGTTGGCTGCGGGCCGGCAGGCGGAGGCGGGTGTCCAGGACGATGCGGGTCGCGACGCGGCGAATGGGAACGTCGCGGGCGGTGAGCAGCGGGTCGTCTTTGAGAACGGTATTGATGCCGACCAGGATGCCGTCCACCCGAGCCCGGAGACGGTGAACCCACCGCCGGGACAACGGGCTGGATATCCATTTGGAGTTACCGGTACGGGTGGCGATACAGCCGTCGAGGCTTTGGGCCCATTTCAGGATCACGTAGGGGCGATCCCGCTGCAGCACCGTGAGATAGGGTGCATTGAGTCGTGCTGCCTCTTCATGACACAATCCGACACTGACTTTCACGCCGGCCCGTCGCAACCGCCGGATGCCCCGGCCCGCCACTTGAGGGAAGGGGTCTTTCATGGCCACGACCACGCGGGAGACGCCTGCTTGGATCAGGGCGTCGGCGCACGGCGGGGTCTTGCCGTGGTGAGAGCAGGGTTCGAGGGTGACATAAGCGGTAGCGCCTCTAGCGGCGGGGCCTGCCTGTCGCAGGGCGTAGACTTCCGCGTGTGGGCCTCCAAAGCGGCGATGATAGCCTTGGCCGATGAGGCGGCCCTTCTTGACTAAAATGCAGCCGACCATGGGGTTGGGTTCGACTTTGCCCTGACCGCGGGAAGCCAGTGTCATGGCCTGACGCATGTAGACGACGTCGGGATCGGGCGAGTCGATTGTCGTGCTCACGCAGCGCTTACCTTGGTGAGCCGGCGGCGATCACTTGGCCGGGGCGGGGCGGGGGCTGGCTGCCTGGTGGGCGTGTCGTTCCCGCCAGAGCACCGGCAACATGATGCCCACGCCGAGCACCAGTAGGGCATCGGCCACGTTGAAGACCCAGGGCCAATAGTCGAAACCAGCGATGGGGGTCAGTTTCAGAAAGTCGCGGACCACGCCGTGGTGGTCGATGGATTCTATGTCACTGCGCGGCACTTTCCTGGGATGCTGCCTGTCGGGATAGTCGCCCAGAACGACAGGGTCGGCGTCGGGCCCGGAGGTCATCAGGCCGATGAGTCGGCCCGGGGCATGGTCCGCGGTGGGTTTGGTGGTGATGATGTCGGTCTGCACAAAGGCCCGGTCATAGAGATTGCCCAAGGCGCCGGCCAGGATAAAGGCCAGGCCCAGGTGCATGAACCATTGATTGCGATGGCTGGAGGCAAAGACGTACAGGACGAACAGCAGGGCCAGGACCGACGCGACAATGAAAGCGGGCACCCATCCGGAGAATGAGCCGAACAGGGCCCCGGAGTTCAAGGACCGTTGGGCATCCAGGATGCCGGGAATGATCGCCTGGCCCCGAACGTTGCCCGGCGCAAAGGCCCAGGACTTGGAAGCCAGGTCGATCCAGAGGGCGACGATGGCCACCAGCCAAAGGCGCAGGTGGGCCTGCCAGGATCGCATGGCGGATTCTGGATGGGGTTGACTGGAAGACTGCCCGGCGTTGGGGGTGTTTGCCGACATAGGTCTGTTGGATGGGCCTACGAAGCCCGCCCCTGTTCGAGAAGCCGGGCGTGCCGGATGCAATATTTGGCCCAGGGCTTGGCCCTCAAACGGGCCAGGGTGATGGGTTTATGCGTGGCCAGGCAAACGCCGTAGGTGCGGTTGTCGATGCGTCCCAGGGCTTCGTCGATTTCGTGGAGCAGGGTACGCTCGGTGTCGATCAAACCGAGCGTAAATTCCTGTTCCCAGTTGTCGGTACCGATGTCAGCCATGTGAATGGGCATGCTGGACAGGTCGCCGGCCGCCTCGCTTCGACTTCGTCGCAGAGCTTCACGAGTCAGGTGGTCGACGTCGCCGACTAGTTCTCTGCGTTTGTCGAGCAGCATCTTCCGGAACTCAGCCAATTGGGCGTCATTGAGCCTGGTCTTGGGGACCGGCTTGGCGGGCACGTGTTGGCCGTCGTCTTCGGGTGGGCTGGAGGCGGCAACTTGGCCCGCCTTGGCTGAGCTGTTGCGTTTGGAAGACTTGACCGCCTTGGTGACCCGGGTGGATCGGCCCGTCTTTCTCTTGGCTGGGGCTTTTTTGGCGACGGCTTTCTTGGGCGCGGAAGCCGACTTCGTAGTTTTCTTGGTCCCGGTGCCAGCCGACGAAGCCTTGGGGGGCGACGCCTTGGACCTCGAGGCCACAGAGCGGGCTGACTTGGCGCCGCTGGCTTTGCCTGGGTTGATCCTGGACCTGGCCATTCGGGCAATCCCCACCGGAAGAATCGATCGTAACCTATTGTCATACAACGTCTAGCGGAAAAACCTGCATGCTAGCCCGGCTGGGACGATCTGTCAAGGCGAAGCACTGGAGGCCTGGTTGCGCACGACGACCTCCAGCAGGTGGGTGCTGTTGAGGGTCCGGGGAAGTTGGAAAAGCAAATCCCCGTGGGCGTCTCTGGCCACGGTTTGAACGATGAGGTTGTTGTGATAGACCCAGGCCTGCCGGTCCTTCGTGCCGCGGATGTTGAACACAGGGCTGATGCGGGGTTGCTTGCGGGCGTCGATTCGGAAGCGAAGCAAGTCGGCGTCGGTGTTCAGCGTATAGCAGCCGTGGCGCTCGTTGAAACCGTCGTGATTGTCGTCGCCGGGGGTGTCGGTGATGAGTCGGCCCACTTCGACCTTCAACTCGGCGGGATAGCAGTAATCCAGGGCCTGGATACGAGCGGGGCTGGGTTCGGAGTTTCCCGGCGGCCAAACACCCAGGAGACACGCCCAGGATTGCTGGTCGGCATCGATCAGGCCGCCCGAAGCCATGAGGCTGGCTAGCGGGGGGTTGGACTGTCGGAGCAGGCGCATGTCGGGGGCCTGTCGAGCATCGTGCATGACCATCAGCAGTCCCGATCGATCCAGGCCTGTGGGGTGCAAAGCGCCGAAGGCCACGTGGCGCAGCGGTTCGGGATCCTGGAGTTGGGCGGTGCCATGGGCTGTCCCTTTTAGATTACCGTCGTCAACCCTGGAAACTACAAGCCCGATGTCCTCCGGCTGCCACGAGCCCCGGCGGGTTGTGG
>JBHHVM010000443.1:0-3211 GCA_046754265.1 Phycisphaerae bacterium | reverse complement strand
GTCCGATGTGGCACCGGTTTGTAACCGGTGAAGGGGTTCGGCCATGATCTGCGTACCCTGCCGAAAATGCTCGATCGCCCTGGCGCTGCTCGTGGCTGGGCCCCTTGGGTCGGTCAGCCTGACCGGTGCGGAGGATCCCCCCGACGCGGTGGCTGAGGTGGCCCCGCGCTCGGCTGTCACGCCGGCGCCGAGCCCGTCTCGCAAGAGCGCCATCGTCCCCATCACCGGCGAGATATCCGACGTCACCACGCAAAGCCTGGAACGTCGCGTCGGGTTGGCCCAACAGGCCGGCGCCGAAGTGATCATCTTTGAGATCGACACGCCCGGCGGGGCGGTCATCGCCGCCCTGGACATCTGCGACTTCATCAAGAATCTGACCGACATCCACACGGTGGCCTGGGTCCACACCCAAGCCATCTCAGCCGGGTCGATGATCGCCACTTCCTGCAACGAAATCGTGATGAGCCCCGCCTCGAGCATCGGCGACTGCGGCGTCATCATGGGCACCCCCATGGGCGCCGAGGAAATCCCCGAGGGCCTCAAAGCCAAGGCCCAAAGCCCGGTGCTGGCCCAGTTCCGCGACTCTGCCACCCGCAACGGCTACAGCAAGGCGCTGTGCGAAGCCCTGGTGGTGCAGGACAAGATCGTCTGGTGGTTGGAGAACTCGACTAACGGAAAGCGGGTTTTCGTCGACGACCGCATCAAGATCGCCCGCCTCGGCGCCGGCGACGACCCCACCACCCAGCCGGCCACCGACCCACCACGGGAATGGAAGCTGGTCGAGTCCTACGTCGATTCGGTCAGTGGCCGAGAGGTCCCCGTCGATCAGCCCATCGTCGACGAGACCGAACTGCTGACCATGTCGCAGAGTGAAGCCATCGCCTACGGCTTTGCCCAAGGCGTGGTGGGCAGCCAAGGCGAACTCAAAACCCGATACAACCTGGCCGGTGAGCTGGTGCGTTTTGATTTCACCTGGTCTGAAACCCTGGTCGGCTATCTGACCTCCATGCCGGTCCGCATCTTCCTGCTGATCATTATCCTGCTGGGGGCCTACGTCGAGTTTCACACGCCCGGCGTGGGCGTAGCCGGTCTGGCCTCGCTGATCGGGCTGACCATCTTTGTCGGCGCCCCCTACCTGACGGGCCTGGCCGGGGCCGTTGAACTGATTTTCATCGTGCTGGGGATCGCTCTGTTGCTGCTGGAAATCTTCGTGGTCCCCGGGTTCGGCCTGCCGGGCATCGCGGGAATCCTGATGATCTTAATGGGCATGTTCTGGACCTTCGTCCCGGCTGAACCGGGCCCGTGGCACGTGGTTCCCACCATGGAAGGCACCTGGCAGGCCATCAGGCAAGGGTTTTTCTCCATGGTCATGGCCCTGGTCGCCTCTTTGATCGCCATGTGGTACCTCAGCAAATGGTTGCCGCAATCGGGCATCGGGCGGAAGCTCATTCTCGATGCCGAAGCGGTAAGAGAACAGGACCTGGGGATTGAATTGACCACCGTGGCCCAACCCTCCTTGAACGTCGGCGACCGGGGCATCGCCATTTCGACGCTCAGGCCTGCCGGCAAAGCCCGGATTCGCGGGGAGGCCCACGACGTGGTCACCGAGGGCGAGATGATCGACCAAGGAGGCCCCCTGGAGATCATCGACGTGCAGGGCAATCGCGTTGTGGTGCGGGGAACCGAGGATCAGGCGTAGCAACGGATCGACCCATGGATCTACTCACGCTGGCCTTGGTGTTGTTCGCGCTGGGCGCCGTCCTGGGGGCAGCCGAGATTTTCATCCCCTCAGCCGGTGTGCTGGCCATGCTCAGCGTCGCCTCGTTTGTGGGTAGCGTGATCTGTGCCTTCCAGGTCGGAACCTACTGGGGGGTCGGCCTGTTGGTGACCGCACCGGTCATCATGGGTGTGATATTGGTCAAGGGGTTCAGCTATTTGCCCAAATCCTGGATCGGCAAGAAGATGATCCTGTCGAGCCCAGCCAATGAGCCTGACGCATTCTCTGCGGGGGCTGGGTCAGAATCTGCGGGCGGGGGCTCGACAACCGGGCCCGCTGGCGAGTATCAGGAGTTAGTAGGCCAGGAGGGTCTCGCCCGAACACCGCTTCGACCCAGCGGGTACGCCCAAATCGGCACCCGGCGCGTTCAAGTGGTCACTTTCGGCGATTTCATCGCCGAGGGAGCCCGGATTCGCGTGAACAAGGTCGAAGGCAACCGGGTGATCGTGGAAGCAATCGTCTGAGCTGGGGCTCAGAAAACCGCCCGTCGAAATTGCGGGCCCACGGCAACATCAGCCAGACCGGTTCTTTAAGGAAACAACCATGCAACCTTTGCTAGCGGTAGGTTTAGGAGACAACTTGATGTGGCTGGGGATCGTTATCGTCCTGGTCATCTGCTTCGTCTTCTTCTTGATCCTGGCCTCGTACCTGAAGATCTACCTCAAAGCCATGTTTTCGCAGGCCAAGGTCTCGTTTTACGAGCTGATCGGCATGAGTTTGCGAAAAGTCCGCGCCCAGCTCATCGTGGACACCCGCATATCACTGGTCCAGGCTGGCATTACCCGGTTGGGAACCAAGGAGCTGGAAGCGGTCTATCTGGTGCGCCGTAACGCCCAGGACCTGTTGACGATCGTCACCGCGCTGATCACGGCCCATAAAGCCCAGTTGCCGATCGATTGGGCCACGTTGCAGGCCCACCACTTCAGCGATGGGGACGTCATGGCCCTGGTGCGGGCGATGGTGGGGGCGTCTCGGGCCAAGTTGCCGCTGGACGTGGACACCGCCCGGGCCATCGACCTGGCCGGGCGCGACATCGTCGAGGCGGTCAACACATCGGTAAACCCTCGGGTCATCGATTGCCCGGGCAAAAGCGACACCGCCCAGGGTTCCGACAAGCTCGACGCCGTGGCCAAGGACGGCATTCGATTGCTGGCCAAAGGGCGGGTGACCGTCCGGACCAACATCGCCCAGCTCATCGGCGGGGCCACCGAGGAGACCGTCATCGCCCGGGTGGGCCAAGCCATCGTCAGCGCCATCGGATCGCAGGAGACCTACAAGGACGTGTTGGAGAACCCGGACCATATCGCCCAAAGCGCCTTGCGGGGCGGCGGGCTTGCGGCTGGGACCGCATTTGAGATTCTATCGGTGGACATTGCCGATATCAGCGTGGCTGGCGTGGCCAACGCCGCCAACGTCGGTGCCCAGTTGCAGGCT
>JBHHVM010000442.1:0-3213 GCA_046754265.1 Phycisphaerae bacterium | reverse complement strand
GGATGCTGTTCTACGCCGGGAAGATCCACCGCATCAAGGAGATCAAGGGTCGAGATGGCGGGGCTACCATGGACTTCATGGAGCTGGAGAAGGAACGCGGCATCACCATCACCAGCGCGGCCACGACCGTCGACTGGACGGGCCAGCAGATCAACGTCATCGATACGCCGGGCCACGTCGATTTTACCATCGAGGTGGAGCGCTCGCTCCGCGTGCTGGATGGCAGCGTGCTGGTGCTCTGTGCGGTGGGTGGCGTGCAGAGTCAGTCCATCACCGTCGATCGGCAGATGAAGCGCTACCGCGTCCCGCGGATCGCCTTCATCAACAAGATGGATCGGGGCGGGGCCGACCCGGCTGGGGTGGTTTCGGAGTTGGAATCGAAACTCGGTTTGGTCACCGTGCCGCTCCAGATTCCCATCGGGGCGGGCGACGATTTTGGCGGGATCATCGACCTGATCACCATGGAAGCGCTTTACTTCGACGGTGATGCGGGCGAAACGGTTCGCACCGGGCCGATTCCCGACGAGCTTCGCGACGAGGCCGACCGGGCCCGGCGGGGTTTGCTCGATACGGTCAGCCTCTACGACGACGAGCTGATGGAGACTCTGCTGGAGGACGACCATCCGCCGGCCGATCTGATTCATGCCGCCGTTCGCCGGGCCACGCTTTCGCGCGACATCGTTCCGGTGCTGGTGGGCAGCGCCTATCGAAACAAGGGCGTTCAACCGTTGCTGGATGCGGTGTGTCGGTACCTGCCTTCACCGCTGGACCGGGTGGCCTATGCCAGCGACAACCACAACGACGGGGCTGAGGTGGCCGTGACGGCCGACCCGGACGCCCCGGTTGTGGGCATGACCTTCAAGCTGGTGGACGAACCCTTCGGGCAGGTGACCTATACCCGCATTTATCAAGGCAAACTGCTCCGCGGCGGGCAGTACGTCAATTCTCGCACGGGCAAGATTCTGCGGATGCACGCCGACCGCCGGGAAGACCTGACCGAAGCCCGGGCGGGGGACATCGTGGCTGTGATGGGTTTTGATAGCGCCTCGGGCGATACGCTTTGCTCGCCGGAGATCAGCCTGTCGCTGGAGAGCATCCACGTGGCCGATCCGGTCATCAGCGTGGCTGTCACTCCGACCAACAGCAAAGCCCAGGAGAACATGAGCAAGGCCTTTACGCGCTTCATGCGGGAAGACCCCACCTTTCACTTCCGCCGGGACGCCGCCACCCATGAGACGATTATTTCGGGTATGGGCGAGTTGCACCTGGACGTTTACGTCGAGCGGGCCCGTCGTGAGTACAAGGCCGACGTGGTCATCGGGGCTCCCAAGGTCAACTACCGCGAAGCGCCTACCGTCGAGGCGGAGTACAACTACAAGCACAAAAAGCAAACCGGTGGGTCGGGCCAATACGCCCACATCATCGGCAAGATGGTCCCGCTGCCCGAGGACGCCGAGAACGAATACGAGTTTGAGAACAACGTCCGAGGAGGCCGAATCCCCACCGAGTATATTCCATCGGTGGACAAGGGCTTCCAGATGTCACGCGGCAAGGGTCCCCTCGGCGGGTTCGAGATCGTCGGCGTCAAGATGATCCTGGACGACGGCACCAACCACGCCGTCGATTCCTCCGACCTGGCTTTCCAGGTCTGTGCCCGCGACTGCTTCCGCCAGACTTTCCTGAAAACCAACCCGGTCCTGCTCGAGCCCATCATGCGGGTCGAGATCGAAGTGCCCAGCGCCTTGCAGGGTGGGGTCTCCGGCGACGTTGCCTCTCGACGGGGGATAATCGTCTCGACCGAACTGAAGACCAACGTCACCGTGCTCATGGCAGAAGTTCCCCTGGCCAACATGTTCGGCTACGCCACGGACCTGCGAAGCCTGACCCAAGGGCAAGCCACCTTCACCATGGAATTCGGTTGCTACCGAAAAATGCCGGGGCACATCCAGCAAGAAGTCTTGGCTGATTTGAAGAAAAAGGCCCAAGAAGCCAAGAAGTAGCAGCCTACGACTACGTGCGGTTAGTTGGTGTGGCTGGCTGGTGCGAGAATCCCTTCTCGCACCCCCCGACGTGCGAATCCCTTCCCACGAAATCACCCTGCCGTTACCGTACTGGCATGCCCCGCAACCGTGCCGACGAAAACCTGCCACACTTCTGCACCATCACGGTTCTTGACTGGCTTCCCGTCCTTATCGAATCGCGTTACATCGATCCCATCATTGACAGCCTGGGCTACTGCCGGCAGCATAAAGGCCTGCAACTGTTCGGCTTTGTGGTCATGCCCAATCACGTCCACCTTATCGCGGCCGCCGATGACCTGCATCCGGTCATGCGCGATTTCAAACGGTTTACGTCGCGCACCCTTCATGAGAATCTTAAAGAGGACGGGCGGTCCACGTTGCTAACTTGGCTCGAGCAGGCCACCGAGCCGAGTCGCCGCCAACGCGGCGAACTTGGCTTCTGGAAGCCCGGGTTTCACCCCAAGGCCATCTGGTCGCGCGATGTTTTCGATCAGAAGTTGCGATACCTGCACCAAAACCCGGTGCGCAAGGGACTGTTGCAAAGCCCCGACGAATGGTGGTACAGCTCGGCTGGGTATTACGCCGATCGCACACCGACTTGTTTGGAGATGGACGTGCTGGATTTCTAAAAAAGGCGGTGCAGGAAGGGATTCCTGCTGGTTTGGGTGCGAGAAAGGATTCTCGCACCAGCGGACACGCGTATTCTCGCACCAGGGAGACAATCCCCCGATGCACGATCATGCTGCCAACCCGGCCAACCTTCTGTCGGCCACCATTCGCAACGGGCACCCCGACTTCCTGGATTTGCCCTGGGGGCACCCTCTTGACCGATGGAGCCGGCATACCGATCGCCTGGAAGATCTGCCCCACGGGCTGAGCCGGCACCCGGTGGTTTTTGCCAACTACGACGGGGCTGTGTACGCCTTGAAGGAACTTCCCGAGTCCGTCGCCGGCAAAGAGTTTGACTTGTTGCGACGGATGGAGGAGCGCCGGCTCCCGGCTGTCTTGGCTGTGGGTCATGCTTTGGTGCGTGCGGAACAGGGGCGGGTCAGCGTGCTGATCACGCGCTATCTGGATCGCTCGCTTCCTTATCATGCCCTGTTCATGCGCAGCGGGCTGGATCGCTACCGCGAACACCTGCTCGATGCCTTGGCTTGCCTGTTGGTGCAACTGCACTTGGCTGGTGTGTACT
>JBHHVM010000441.1:0-3221 GCA_046754265.1 Phycisphaerae bacterium | reverse complement strand
CATGTGGCAACTGTTGCAGAGCACTTCCAGGTTCTCTAGGCGATTGTCGTAATGATCGTCGTTCTTGTGGTGGATTCCCAGGCTCTCCGTTGTTCCGCAGCGACGGCACTTGTCCTTTTCGATCACCGTGCGGTATAACCGACTCGCCCTCCCGTGCTTGAAATTGTGATGCGCCGCCCCCTTGCGTCGTCCCGGAGAAAATGTTTTGATCTTCAGGCGTTTCATTATCTTGTAAATTAGTGCCTGCGTGGTACGGAAGTATTCGGCGATTTGTTGTTGACTCATCCCCCTCTCGTAATAGAGAAAGCGCAGTTCGGCCTCCTTCGCGTCCCATTTCTTCCGATTGCAACGCGGCCGCGCTTTGTGGCCCGCCCGGCTGAGAAGCCGCGAGACTGCCGACCCACAGCAGCCGATCTCCTTCCCCACTTCCGAGCAACTCAGCCCCTTTTGGTACAACTCCACCGCTTGTCGTTGACGTTGGGTCATAGTCATAACTTCCCTCCTTTTCATCAAGTATAGTGGAGGGAGTGTTGTTTGTCAAGCCCTTTTTAACCACCGCCTCGATTTCCCCCGCAGGCAGGTTCCCCAGGTTCTCCGCCGAGCCATATCCGTTGGTCCGTTGAGACTTTCCCAGCGACCCGCCCTCGGTCTTCCGTTTCGCCTGGCTCTCTTCGGCCGTCTCGGACTGGGAGCCGTCGCCTTTCAGGGATTCGGCGTAGGGCGGGGAGGATACTACGGAGTCGAGCCCGCCCGTGGGCAGGTTCCCGAGGTTGCCGGGAGAATCGCCGTAGTGATAGTCGCCTTTGTTCCTCCCCGCCCCATCGCCGCCTGCCCGCGAGGGGTGGCCGTTGCCTAATTTGGTTGGCTTCGTGTGGGATTTAGCGTAGGGCGGGGAGGATACTACAGAGTCGAGGGAGCCGGGGGGCATGGAGCCGAGTTGGCCAGAGGAAGAGCCGTAACCACCAGCTATACAACTACGGCCCACTGGCGTGCCCGCACGCAAGGCCGCACTGCGTCGATCGCCAGTAGCCGCCTCTTGGCTTTGAAAAGGCGGCGACCCCACGCACACTCCCGCCTCCCCCACCAACTCCACCAGCCGCCGGGAATCGCCGTGGAGCATGACCGGGATCGGGTCGCCAAAGTGCTCCCACGTCCGCCGGTGTAGCTCCACATTCTCCAACGCCAATTTGTGAAAGCGATCCTCCAATTCGACGCAGACCACCCGCACGCCCTTGTGGGCACCAACGATCCCGGTGGACCCGATCCCGCCGAACGGGTCGACGACCGTAGACTCGCCGGGCACGATCCAGCCCCGCTCGATGGCGTAGTCGAAAATCCAGCCGCAGAGCCCCTTGGCCATCTTGGCGGGATGACCGGTCAGCAGAACGCATCGTCGACGATCAGGCCCTTCCACGAATCCTCGTAGAGGCCGTAGACCGTCGACATGCGCTCTGCCGGGTCTCCTTTCTCGTGTGACACGCTATCCCCCTGTGCGTCCTATACTTCGAGCTTCCCAACACTGGCAATCACGTCGTTTATGCGCCCATCGCGGAACCAAAAGCGGAAACTGTACCAAGTTCCATCAGGCGGCTTGCCCAGAGAAGTGTACATCTCCAGTTCCCCGACGTATGGCACTTGTTCCCAGCGGGGGTTGTCGCGGTAGACCCGAACACCGAGCAGCGAGTCATCGGATTCTTCGATCCGCGTATCGTAAGTCTCGTGCCAGAGCGTTCCGTCTTCGCGGATTTCGTACTTATCCAACCACTGGGCCGGCGTGTCCTTGGTCTGGAACAACTCATCCTGCACCTCGGGATGGCCGAGCGGATACTTACAGCGGATGTCGTCAAACAGGCCCATGGCCGTTCCCTTTCGTGTCCTGGTCGTTCACCAGCCCCGGATGGTCGCTCACCTTCCCCCCCCACAGACGGACGAGCTTACAGCGACCACAAGGCTCGGGCGTCCAGCCGTATTCGGTACAACACTCGCACTCCACATCCGCCTCGTACCGCTTCCGAAGCAACCGTAGGTCGTTCGCGCACCGTTCATCCGCCGCCCCCCAGACCGCCGCGAACACGGGGCCCAAATCACGACAAAAGGCACTGCACTTCTCACAACGGGACAGAGGGACCATGAGCCTTCTCCCACTCCATGATTCGCCTTCCAAGCCACTCGGCAACTTGAGGCACTACGGCATTGCCGAGGCATCGGAGTTTGGCAACTCTGTTGGGGACTCCGGTTGCGGTTCGTCCGGCATATCGCACCAATCCAGTGGAAAACCCATGAGCCAACTGGTGAACTGCGGGTTCAGTTGCCCACCACTCCCGCCCGTTACTGTTTCGTTCAGCGGTCTCGCGTTTTTCGCCATCGTCGCCTGGCTGGCATTGCTCGATTTCCAATCTCTTGTCGACGGCGTGGGAAACATCTTCACCGCTTCCAGCAAGTTCACCCCCCCGCTGCCCCGCTTCTGTTTCGTCGCCCGACTTTCCGCTCCGCGCTGACCGTCCCACTTGTTCGGCGTGGGCCACGATGAACACCCGGTCCCGGATATGCGGGGCACCAACGGCGGCAGCCGGTATGCAATCCCACCGGACACGATACCCGAGCGAGGCCAGGTCTCTGACCACTTTTCCGAACAACTCTCCCCGAAAAGAACCCGCTGAGAGTAGCCCTGGGACGTTTTCAACCAGCACCCATCGCGGTTGGAGTATCGCGCAAACTCGACGCATTTCGTCCCAGAGCCAACGCTCATCATCGTCGCCCCGTCGTTTGCCGGCACAAGAGACAGGCTGGCAAGGGAAGCCACCGCAGATGAGGTCAACGTGCCAGCCCTCGCCATCCCCTGGAGCGTCGGTATTTCGGTGATTCGCTTTCCGCTTCGACTGCTCCCCCCGCCTTTGCTTGCATCGGTTGGCGTCGGGAGGAAACGTCCGCACGTCTCCCCACCTTCGCACGTCGGGCCAGTGCTTTTCGAGGACTCGGGTTGCGTATTCATCGTTCTCTACCTGCCAGACACATTGCATTCCGGCCCGCTCCAGGCCCAGATCAAGACCGCCGATACCCGCGAAGAGCGAACCGAATGTCATTGCTCGAAATCCCCAAACACCACAACTGCTCGAAATCCACCCCCATTCTACCACCAAAACCCCAAAAGACAAGAGCCGAAACCCACAACCCCTTCGCCGGTGGGGAGCGATATGCTACAATGGACCAAAACCGAAAAG
>JBHHVM010000440.1:0-3223 GCA_046754265.1 Phycisphaerae bacterium | reverse complement strand
TTTGCTGGGGCTGTACCAAGAGCTGGTGGTCCACGACAACAATGAGCCGTTGCCCTTTCCGGATGCTGCCTTCGAGACCGTCTATTGCAACGCGATCTATTGGGTAGCCAACATCGACGGGTTCCTTTCGGAGATTCAGCGGATTACCGCCACCGGCGGGCGGGTGTTGCTGGAAGTCAAGCTGGATTCGGTCCTGCACTACACGCTCGAGGGGTTCGGCAGCGCGTTGGGCGATCGCTTCCTGGACATCATCGGGCGGGGGCGGGCCCAGACCTGGCCTTCGATGGGTGATCGATCGACGTGGGAGGCCCGTTTTGCTCGGGCCGGGCTGAACATCGAGAAAGCGACACCGTTTGTCACCCGAACCCACGCCCACATCTGGGACGTAGGCCTGCGCCCCATCGCCCCGATGCTCATCGAATTGGCCAACAGCGTGACAACCCCAACCCGCGATCGAGTCAAGCGGCGCTGGGTGGACCTGTTCTGCGAGTTGGCCCAACCCTTCCTGGACCCAACCCTCGACCTGCTGCCAGGCAGCGACGAGCCAGCCGAACTGCTATACGAGCTGCGACCGGGGTAAGCGGGGCGCGTCGAACGCCCCGCGGATCAAATTGCCAAAGACATGCTCATGGGGGATTCGTCTATTACGGCAGCGCCAGTGCCCTGCAAACCAAGCGAGCCGCGAACTTCAGTTCGCGCGGACCCCCGCACTGGATTGACCCTACAGCTCCGGGAGTGACGTTGTAGCGCTGTCAGACCTTGCTGGTGCGAGAATCCTTTCTCGCACTCCCCCAGTGGGAATCCCTTCCCACACCCGTCACCTGGACCCCGGTATCACACCTCCGCAACGAATCCTCTACAATGCATGCATCCTGACCTACCGAATGGTCGCCCGCAGGCCCGAGGACAACATGCCCAGCACTGCAAGCACGATACATCTCGATTCTGCTGATGGGCCCGTGCCGGTGCGGTATGGGTGGCTCAAGCGGATTCTGATCGGCAGCGGATGCCTGCTGGTCGGGCTGGTGTTGCTAAGGCTATGGTGGGGCTATGAGGCCAATCGGCGTTTGCAGGCCCAGATCGATCGGTATCGGGCGGCGGGCCAGCCGGTGTTTGTGGAGGATTTCATCGTCGAAGTGCCCGACGTTGAGAACGCGGTGATTCCGCTGGGCGAGGCGTTAGAGGCCATGCAGGTGTCCACGGGCACTATGTCGCTTGGCCAACCGGCCTGGCGCAACGCTCCCGATGAATTGGACCGTCTCATCGAGATAAACAGTGTGGCCTTGGAAAAGTTGCGGGAAGTGCGCAAGCGTCCGGGATTCTCTTGGGACCCATCGATTGTTGCGAATTCGCTGTCTGGCGGACCTCCTCCGCCAATGCGCGGTTACCGAGACGCTGCGAAGCTGTTGCGGCTATCCGCACGTTACCACCATCGATGTGGGAACGACGCGGAGTTCGTGGAAGGTATTTTCGACTTGCTGGCTTTGGGTGAGGTTGTGGACCACCATCCGACAAACATCGCTACGTTGGTCGCGCATACAATCTACGGGCTTGCGTATGAACTGGTCGAGCGCTTTGGCGCAAGGATCAGGATTGCGAGTGGACCAGCAAATGATGGCGCCCATTCTCAGGCGGTCAGTTCAGCGCAGGTTCTATCTCTCATTAACCGGCTAATCGATGATGAGAATCGCTATAGAGAGGGCGTTGTTCTTGGCCTTTGTGCAGGTCGAGCCTCTTCGCTTGGAGCGTTGCCGACCGGTACATGGCTCAAGCTTGTGGGCGTGAGGGACATTTTGATAACCGTCGTTCAGCCAACGCTCGCTCTGGATGCGATCCGGCTTGCGAGATGGAGTACGGCGGCCGCGAGCGCGGCGATTGAGCCGAACTGGAGGGCGGCACAGTCGCAACTGCCGAACTTGGCTGAACCGCAGACTCTACTCCGGCAGGCAACACACGTGTTTGGTGGAATGGTTGACACCACGACGCCGTTCCCTTACTGGCATTTTATCGAGTTTCATTTCAAGTTCATGGCCAAGCGTCGTTTGGCGGCTACGGCGCTGGCGATTCGTTTGTTTGAGGTGGATCACGGGCATCGACCTGGGCGGTTGGCCGAGTTGGTGCCGGATTATCTGTCAAGCGTGCCGCAGGATCCGTTTGAACCGGATGGCGGTCCTATCCGGTATAGGCCCGGCGGTGACGATCCAATGCTATACAGCGTCGGAGTCAACGGCCTGGATGAAGGCGGCGTATTCGCCAGGAAACCTGACGGGCAGGTGGATTGGAGCAAGAACAGGAGAGACATTCTTTTTCACTTGAACGGCCGACCTGTAGTGCCGCCACAAGGGCTTCCCACGGGAACAATCCCCGCACCATCACCCCAAGCTGGCGATGACGACCATGATCACGAAGATGCCAGCCGGGACCAGGACCAGCGTGACAGTGGCGACGAGTAGCCAGAGGACGGGCGTGCAGAGGCCGACGACGACTTTGCGTCCTCGGATTTGAGGAAGACCTCGGCCGGCGAGGCGGACCAAGCTGACCCACCACAACAGGGCGATCACCAAGCCCACCAAAGCGCCCGGCCATGCGAAAGAAACGCTTACGGCTACATCCATCGCCAGGTAATAGAGCCCCGTGACCAACGGTAGCACTGCAAAGACGCAATAGACCAGCGGCGAGCAGGTGTAGTAGCTCAGGGCAACGGCGGCATTCTGCTGCTGCATGGGGGCTCGCTTGGGGTGGAACAGGTAACTGGGTACGCCGGTGGCTGCGATCAAGAAGAGGAGCAGACCGACGTGCAGCAGGATGACGGGCCAGACTTCGGCGTAGGCCTGCTCGTGCCAGACGGGCATGGCTGGATCGGCGGGCGGCGGAAAGAACACGTAAACCAGAATGGTGCCGAGTAGAACGAGTAGGTAGGCAACGGCAATGGTGGTCCAACGGAAGGCTTGAGCGTCAGGGTAGCTTACGGGGCGGGCTACGTTTTCGCAGAACCGGCCGGGATGGGCCCGGACCATCCAGGCGGTCTGAAAGTAGGCACGCAGGCGGCCTATCTGGCGGCGGTTTTCCCAGGGGATGGGTGTGGGGTTTCGCAGGCCGGTGAGGTCTTGGCCGCATTCGGGGCAGCGGTCGGTGGCGGTGGCTCGCAGGTCGTAGGCGCACTTGGGGCAAAAGGCGCTGATGCCGGGGTTCGAGGGAGTGGATGTTTCATCTTTGTCCATGG
>JBHHVM010000439.1:0-3237 GCA_046754265.1 Phycisphaerae bacterium | reverse complement strand
GAATGCTGCACTCAGCCAGGTATTCCAGGATGGCCTTGCGGTCCCGACGCAGCAGCGGTCGAATCAACCGAATGTCGCTACCTTCCCGGAGCAGTCGAGTCCTGGGAATCCCCGCCAGCCCGCGCAACCCCGTCCCCCGAATCACCCGATGCAAAATGGTCTCGGCGTCATCGTCGCGCTGGTGACCGACCGCCACGACCTTGGACCCGGTCTTGACGCACAATCGCTCCAGGAACAGATACCGTTCCCGCCGGGCCACCTCTTCCACCGAACCGCCCCCGCCGGCGGCACAGGCGGCAATGTCCCGCCGCTCAATCGTGCAGGGCACCTGCAAGTCATCAGCCGCCGCCTGCACGAAGGCTGCGTCCTCCTCGCTTTGCCTCCCGCGTAATTGGTGATCCAAATGCCCGATGTGAATCTTCAACCCGAACCCGCACTCGCCGTTCAACTCGCCCAGCACGTGCAGAAGGGCCATCGAATCCGGACCGCCCGACACGCCCACCACCACCGAGGCGTCCCCATCAAGAAGGGCCTCTAGCTTCAACTCCTCAGCCAACGATCTGACGAAGGAAAGTCTACTCATGACTTGCCGAACTGACGCTGGCTGGCACCGCGGCGCCTGCCGCCCGCTATTTGGAGATCATCGAGGAGACGGCCATCATGTCCGCCACTTCGCCCATTAACTCGCTCAGCGTGGGGTGGGGATGGATGCTCGCAGCCAGGTCACCGGCCACCGCCCCCATCTCCACCGCCAACACACCCTCGGCGATCATCTCGCCGGCGTGAGGCCCACACAGCCCCACGCCCAACACGCGCTGGGTCTGGGGTTCAAAGAGAATTTTGGTCACCCCTTCGGTTCGACCCATGGCCGTCGCCCGGCCCGACGCACCCCAGGGAATCTTCTTGACCACCACATCGATACCCTGGCTCTTGGCCTCGGATTCGGTCAGCCCGCACCAGGCGATCTGCGGGTCGGTGAACACCACGGCCGGAACCGCCCGGGCATCGGCCTCCGCAGCGTGACCGGCAATGACTTCCGCACACACCCGACCCTCATACGATGCCTTATGGGCCAGCATATACCCCGGCCCGCAGTCTCCGATCGCAAAGATGCGTCGATCATCCGTGCGGAGTTGATGGTCCACACGGATAAACCCGCGCTCATCCACTTGGACCTTGGTATGGTCCAGCCCCAACTTGGCCGTATTGGGCACCCGCCCCACAGCCACCAGAACCTTGTCGTACGTGCCGCGCTTGGGGACGTTGGCGCCCTCAAAAGTCACCTCGATGCCGCCCTTGACCTCAGCCATGGCCGTCACCTTGGTCTTGAGCGCCACCTGGGCCAACACCTTTTCCAAACGGCGGGCCAGCGGGCGAACCAGGTCCGCATCCGCACCGGGCAGCAGCCCAGCCGTCATCTCCACCACCGTCACTTCGCTGCCCAGCGATGCGTACACGCTGCCCAGCTCCAGGCCGATGTATCCCCCGCCGATCACCAACAAACTTTGGGGCACCGCTTCCAGCGCCAGCGCCCCAGCCGAGTCCATCACCCGCGGGCTGTCCACCTCGATGCCTTTGAGCCGAATCGGGTTCGACCCCGTCGCCACGATGGCGTGCTTGAACTTGATCCGCGGAACCTGGCCGCCCACGACCGCCACGTGCCGCGAATCTTCAAACCGGGCCCGCCCCTTGATCCGCTCCACGCCCAGTCGCTTGCATTGGCCGTCCAGCGCCGTGGACAGTTTCTTGATAACCCCGTTCTTCCAGTCGCGCAGCTTGTCCAGATCGACCTTGGGTTTGGCGAACTTGATCCCCAATTCCGCGGCGTGGGCTGACTGCTCGATCAACTCCGACGCGTGCAGCAACGTCTTGGAGGGAATGCACCCCACGTGCAGACAAGAACCGCCCAGATAATCCGTGGCCTCGATCAGCGTGGTCGAAAGCCCAAGCTGGGCCGCCCGAAACGCCGCCGTATAGCCCCCGGGTCCACCCCCGATGACCAGAAGGTCCGCCTCCTGGGTGAATTCACCGACGACCATACGAGTCTCTCAAAGTTTCCAACGCAGTCCCACCAAGCGAGCCGCGAACTTCAGTTCGCGCGGACACCAAAACCCAGACGCTGAATGACCGCATAGTTGCCCAACGCCCGAAACAACGGCGGGTGGCACGGTCTGGCGCAGCCAGGCCGTGACTGGGGCGACCTCCACGGCCAAGCTACGCTTGACCGTGCCACCCACCGCGCCTTCCTGCCTGGCCTCCATCGGTTGCAGCCAGAGGCTGCGCTATGCTTGCTGCCGATCAATCCAAGAATCCCGGGTAAACGACGCAACGGTTCGCCATCAAAACATCAACCGGGCCGGGTTTTCCAATTGCTCCACGATCGTCCGTGTGAATCGCGCCGCCTCCGCCCCGTCGGTTGCCCGATGGTCGAACGACAGGCAAAGCGGCAACACCACCCGCGGGACAATCTGATCGTCCACCACCCGTGGCTCCTTCCGCGAACGCCCCAAACCCAGGATAGCCACCTCCGGGAAGTTGATAATTGGCGTCGAATAGCGCCCCCCCAGCGCCCCCACGTGTGTGATGGTGAACGTCCCCCCGCGCAGTTCTTCCACCGCAAACTGCGCCTGCCGGGCCTTGTCCGCCAAC
The DNA here is from genome assembly GCA_046754265.1 of Phycisphaerae bacterium. Classification (GTDB taxonomy): domain Bacteria; phylum Planctomycetota; class Phycisphaerae; order UBA1845; family UBA1845; genus OFTM209. The sequence continues at coordinate 588 of JBHHVM010000439.1, read as the reverse complement.
CCAGCCAGCGCATCCGACAGTTCCAGAATGCCCAGCCGATCCGCGTCACGAAGCACCGGCACCACCAGCCCCCGCTGGGTGTCCACCGCCACGCCAACGCTGACGTAATCCTTGTAGACCATCTCCGAGGCATCGGCATCGAAGCTGGCATTCAGTTCCGGGTGGGCCCTCAACGCGCTGGCCACCGCCCGAATCACAAAGGGCATCAAGGTCAGCTTGCGCTCGGGCTCGCCGGGTCGCGGGGCATAACCGCGGCGCAACCGCTCCAATTCGGTGATGTCGGCATCATCGGTGTGCGTCACGTGAGGAATGGTATAGATCGACCGGGCCATCTGTTTGGCAATGGTCTTGCGAATCTGGCTCAGACCCACCCGCCGCGTCGGGCCCCATTTGTCCATCTCCGCTTTGCCCGGTAGCGACGCGGGCCGTGGCGGAACCAGCGCAGCCGTCCCGCCCCCCGACGCCCCGCCGCCGGCAGTCGCGTTTTCCACGTCGGCCCGTAGCACTCGGCCCCCAGGTCCCGAACCTGCTATCGTCGCCAGGTCCACGCCCATCTCCCGGGCCAGCTTGCGCACGGCCGGCGCCGCC
>JBHHVM010000438.1:0-3253 GCA_046754265.1 Phycisphaerae bacterium | reverse complement strand
CGCGGAACAACGACTTGCCCTACGTTCTTGTGCCCGCCGATTCTGTCATGCACCCTGTCCATGGTGAGCACGTTGACGACCATGGTGTCGGCGATTCAGCCAACGGTGGCGGATTCGTCGGCGGCGTCATCGGATGCCCTGCGGGCCAGGTGACCGCGAACCGAGCGGAACTCCCGGGCCAGGTTGCTGTTGGGGAACAAAGCAGCCAGGCGTTCACCGGTCTGCAGGGCAGCCGCGTGATGGCCGTTTCGCACCAGACGGGCGAACTCGCCTTGCAGCCGTTCGAGTTCTCGGCGGACGAGCTGGTCCAACTCGCGTTGGCCCGTTTCATCCTGGGCCCCGTAGTCGGCGGTGTCCGAGACCAGGCGGGGAAACGTCGGTTGATCCAAGCGGGCGGCCACCAGTTCATCCACGTGGTCACCCCCGGCCGTCAGGTCCAGGTTACCGATGACTGAATCGTCCAACTCCTCCATGGCTTGGGCCAGGGCCGCCAACCCGGCTTCGAGCTCGTCAACCCGCCGGGCCGATCGCAATACCGTGCTGCCCAAGCGCGAGATGGCTGCACTGAGCACCTCCAGCACCAACCCCGCCAGAAGCAATCCCGCCCCGGCCATGACCCCGGGCACGTCGGCGGTCAGGGCGGATCGGCCAACCCAGATCAGCCCCAGGGCCACGGCCAGCAGTGCACCCGCCCGAGCGGTCCAGCGCATCCGTCGTAACCAAGGTGTGTCCGGTACCAGCTCGCTCATCGTTCTCCTGCTGCCGGGGCGCTTTGGGCCATTGGCCTGCTACCTTTCTTCCTCCGGCGGATTGATCTGCAACAGCCCCGAGTCCAGCCCGCGTTGTCGTAACCCTTCGGGGCGACCAAATCCAGCCAAATCACTTCGCAGGGGGACGGTGACTTCCAGCCACATCGCATCTTGGGTGACTTCGATGAGCGCCCCGCGAAGGTCGGCCGGGATGACCACCGTATCGCCCAGGCTGAACGCAAGCGGAGGCCCGCCCTGCTTCGGGCCAACCCGCCCTCGGCCTTGCAGCACGATCCAGACGGCCAGGCCCCCATAGGGGACTTCCTGGGCGACGCCGGCCTTCATCCGCACCTGCTCGATGACGAACGGATCGCAAGTGACCAAGCGCGTCACGGATGCCCAAACCGATACCACGTGCGATCGCACCTGCTTGGGTGGTGGCGTGTCGAAGTGAATACACTCCAAGGCCTGTTCGATGTGCAACTCCCGGGGCTGGCCCGATTCCGGGTCCACCCGGTCCCAATCGAAGACTCGATAGGTGACGTCCGAGGGCGTTTGGATTTCGGCGACCAGCACGCCGGCCCCCAGGGCGTGCAGCGTGCCGCTGGGCAAGTAATAACATTCACCCGGCTTGACCGGGACGCGGCGAAGCACCTGTTGGGTTCGGCCCTCGGCAATCGCCCGGGCCAGGGCAGGCCTATCGATGCCCTCGATCAAGCCGTGATATATCGCCCCATCGGGGGCTGCATCGATGATGTACCAGGCTTCGTGTTTGACCCGCACCTGGCCTCCGAGTTTGCGGGCCATCGCTTGGTCCGGATGAACCTGCACGCTGAGGTTCTGGCAGGCGTCCAGAAACTTGATCAGCAGCGGGAATCGGCCCTCGAACAACGGCACTTCGCCCAATAGCTCCTCTCGGTGGTCACGCACCAACTCTCCCAGCGTCTTGCCGGCCAATGGTCCGTCACGCACCGCCGACTGATCCTGCTCCAGGTCCGCCAATTCCCACGATTCGCCGATGGACTGGCCCGGGGGCAACCGCTTGCCCAGCCGGGTCAGGTTCTGCCCGCCCCAGATACGCCGCTTGAACAGAGGTGGAAAGATCAACGGTCCCATAGGGTGGACAATACTCACTGACTGGCTCTGGCACCAGGGCGTACCAAAATCGCTATCCGCCCCGTCCTCGGCCTGCGGTCTCTCGTAGTTGAATCTTGCGAACCAGATGCGGGCGCACCCGGCGGAAATCAAGGGCCGCCTTGCTGTCGGGATGGCGATTGACCAGCTCGTCGCCGGTGGCCAGGGCGCCCACGTAATCGTGACGATGAATCAGGGCGGCGAATTCGAGTCGCATAGCCTGCTTGTCGTCTTGCCCCTCGCCGGACAACTTCACGCCGGCCAAGCTGTCGGAAAGCCCTCCCCGACCGATCAAATGCTCGTAGGCAGCCATGGTCCGCTGCCCGGGCGGTTCGGCGTCATCGGCCCAGTGGGTTTCATCCAGGGATACGGCATCGCCGCCCGAATGCCGGAGGACGCTTTCCAGGGCAGCCACACGCCGGTCCAAACCAACGGCACCGTCCGAAACGCCCAGCCCCCCGCGGCGCTCCAGCCGAAACAATCGGCGGCGCAGTCGCAACACGTTCATGCTCAATCGAATCGAGATGGACCAGACCACACCGGTCCCCAGAACGCACAGCGTAACCACGGCCCCCGCCAGGGCCTCGGCCACCCGCCCGCTGAGCGCCGCCCGCCAGGTCAGGGCCAAGCCCAGTGCAGCAAAGATGCCAATCACCGAATAGGTCAGCCGCCGCGCCCGGCGTAACCAATCATACGAGATGTGGGCCGAGTTCATGGGCCACGTTCCGCCCGACGGATTGGACCCTGCATGCGGATTCAACGGCTAGCCTGGACCCGTCGGCGGTGCCTCCTTGCCACCCACCATTGTAGCGAACGCCCGACGACCTGCAATGCTACTGTGCCCCTCCCCGCGGCGTTGTGGCCCAGCCCCGGGGCGGTTACACTGCCCCGCCTCGACCCGTTAAGGAAAATCACAATGCCCGAAGTGCCCGCACAGATCGCCTACGATGACTTCTGCAAGGTCCAGCTACGTGTGGGCCGAATCGTCGAAGCCTCCGACCATCCCAACGCGGACAAGCTGCTGGTGCTGCAGGTGGATTTGGGCGACGAGCGGCGCCAGCTCTGCGCCGGCCTGAAAGGCCATTACACGCCCGAGCAGCTCGTTGGCCGAAACATCATCGTCGTGGCCAACCTGGCCCCCCGCACTATGCGTGGGCTGGAAAGTCAGGGCATGCTCCTGGCTGCGTCCGACGCCGACCACGCCCAGGTGATCCTGCTCACCACCGCCGAAGACATCGCCCCGGGCAGCTCGGTCAGTTAGCCGATGTCAACAGCCACTGGAAAAGTGTTTCCAGACTGCCATCCTCAAAACACGCCACCCCGTTATCTTGTGCACTGGCTGATCTGCTTTATCCCAGCCCTGGTCCTGT
>JBHHVM010000437.1:0-3256 GCA_046754265.1 Phycisphaerae bacterium | reverse complement strand
AAGATCGGCACACTCACCAGAATACCCGCAACTTTATGCGGAATGGACCACTAGGTAATGCTCGGCGTGACGGCGATCCACGCCAAGCCAGGTGGGGAACGGCGACGACATCCTGTGTCCCAAACTGAGCGGTCAGCGCAAGCGAGCGGACAAAGGTCCACTGTCAGGGACGCGAATTGGAGATTATGGAGAGAACCTGTTACAATCGGATACGAGATGCATCGACCCGCCACACATGACGACGCATTGCTTGCCAGGCAGCTCGACGACAATTGCGAGGGCCTGCGCGAGGCCATCGAGCGCGAGGTGGAATCCCTCCGCCGCGAGGGATTGCCTGTTTATGTCAGCGAAAACGGCAATGTCGTGGACCTGAACCCACCCACGTCCAATCCAGACTGATCTCATGCTTTTCTCAGAAGACTGCGGGGTCGCCCGCTGCCGAATCAGTGCGGTGGTGCTCCGCCCAGTGCGTATTGAGCGACCCGTCTGGACAAGGCCGGTGTATTCGCCGAAAACATAGAGCTATGAACGCCTCCGCGTTTCAATGCTGCATTCATCCGGATTGCCGGGCTCGGTATGGGCTGGATGAGGTGCTGTTTGCCTGCCGGGATTGCGGGGCGTTGTTGGATGTCTGTTACGAATGGGACCGTTGCCAGGTGCCCGACGAATTGTCCATTTTTTCGGGTCGGCGGGCGACGCCGGGTCGCAGTGCAGAAGCCCGGGCGGATTTCAGTGGGGTGTGGCGCTTTCGGGAATTGCTGCCGTTTTGCGGGGTGGACGATCTGGTCACCATCGGCGAAGGGCGGACGTTACTGCAACAGGCCGATCTGCTGGGGCAGGAGTTGGGCTGCAAGCCGGGCCGACTGTTCTTGCAGTATGAGGGCTTCAACCCGTCGGGCAGCTTCAAAGACAACGGCATGGCTGCGGCGTTCACCATGGCCCGAATGCTGGGGCGAGACCGCGTCGCCTGTGCTTCGACCGGCAACACCAGCGCCTCGATGGCCATGCTAGCCAGTGCCGGCGGCGACGTCGGCGGTAAGCGGGTCCAAGCCATCGTCTTTGTCGGCAGCGGCAAGATCGCCTACGGAAAACTCGCCCAGGCCCTGGACCACGGGGCGGTCACGCTGCAAATCGATGGCGACTTCGACGCCTGCATGGCCCGAGTGGCCGAGGTGGCCCAGAAACTGGGCCTTTACCTGATGAACTCGGTCAACCCCTTCCGCCTGGAAGGCCAAAAAACGATCATGTATCGCGTGCTGGAAGGGCTCAACTGGGAAGTGCCGGACTGGGTCATCGTCCCCGGGGGCAACCTGGGCAATAGCAGTGCTTTTGGCAAAGCCTTCGGCGAGCTTCATGAATTGGGCTTGATCGATCGCATTCCCCGGCTGGCCATCATCAACGCAACCGGTGCCAACACGTTGTACGAACTGTTTGAGACCCGGGGCCTGCGCTGGAACGACGGGCGTTTCGACGCCCAATTGGCCGGCAGTCATCTGGCGGACAAGACCGCGGCCGGTTGGCAGGCCCGGACCGTGGCGAGCGCCATTGAAATCGGTCGCCCGGTGAACCTGGCCAAAGCGCTGCGGAGCCTGGAGATCACCAAGGGCCTGGTGCGTCAAGTGAGCGATGAGACGATCCTCGATCACAAGGCCCTGGTGGGTCGATTCGGTTACGGGTGCGAGCCGGCCAGCGCCGCCTCGGTGGCTGGGTTGCGGGCGTTGCGGGCCGAGGGCGTGGTCGCGCCCGATGATCGCGTGGTCTGCATTTTGACCGGTCACGGGTTGAAAGACCCCCAAGCCACCGTCGGTTATCATTCCGGAATGGGGAATGGGGGAACCAAGGACACTGTGGCGCAGGCGGGCTCACCGGTTGGAAACCGGTGCCACAGAAGCGGGAGGCTGGCCAATCCGCCCATACCCGTGGCCGATGACCCAGAGGCCATCTGCCGCGTGTTGGAGGCGATGAGGCCATAGCGAATCCGAAGAGTGAATCAGAACCGCGGCGGCCGTAAGGGAGCGCAACGAGGGAAGGGGAGGGCACGAGGATGCTTCGAATTGCCATCGTAGGAGCCAGCGGACAAATGGGGATGCGGCTCATGGACGTCTGCGCCTCCGATCCGGAGGTGGAGGTGGTCGCAGCCCTGGCCCATCCTTCCGACCCCCGCATCGGTCAGCCGGCGCCCTGTGGAGGCTGCCCGTTGATCCTGTCAGCCGAAACGGACACCGCCTTTGATGCCCTGATCGATTTTTCCAGACCCGAAGGGACACTGCATTGGCTGGAGCACTGCGCCCGCGCGGGGTTGGCCATGGTCAGCGGCACAACGGGATTGACCCACGACCAGATGACCGCCCTGCGAGTGGCCGGCCGAAGGATTCCCGTGCTATGGTCCGCCAATTTCAGCCTGGGCATGAACCTGCTGATGAGGCTGGCCCCGCAAGTGGCCCTGGAGCTTGGCCGGCGCTTCAACGTGGAGATTGTCGAGACGCACCACAATCACAAAGTCGACGCCCCCTCCGGAACCGCCCTCGAATTGGCCGATGCGGTGACCAAGGCGACCGGCGGCAACCTGGAACGCGACGCGGTCTACGGAAGACACGGCCAACTGGGTCCGCGATCCAAACGGGAAATCGGCATCCACGCCATTCGCCTGGGCGATCAAGCGGGACGGCACGAGGTTCACTTTGGCGGGCCTTCCGAAACAGTGGTGTTGACCCACGTGGTGCATTCCCGCGATACGTTCGCCCACGGGGCGGTGCGGGCGGTCAAGTGGCTCAGCCGACAGCAGCCGGGGTGGTACACCATGGCGGACGTGCTGGAGTCGGCCCCGACCCGGTAGCGCTTTGGACCGGACGGCGTGATTTCACCGGTTAAAAACCGGTGCCACATGGTGATTGGGGTCTTTCGCTTGGGAATTCGGGTATGGCGGCATCGGCCATCGGACGGTTAACGATCCACCGGCTGAGCGTTCCTTTGCGACAGAAGGTAACCCACGCAGCCTCAGCCCGGCGCGTTTCCGACCCCGTGGTGGTTAGCGTCGAGCTCAATGGCGGGTCGGTCGGTTACGGTGAGACGCTGGCCCGACCCTACGTGACCGGCGAGACGACCGATTCAGTGGTGCAAACCATCGCTGAAGTTTTTTCCCCGCTGCTGTTGGACTTTCACCCGGAGCGCTTCCCCGACGCCTTGGAAGCCATCGACGCCCTCCCCTTCGAGGATCCCGACGGGTCGCCCATTCCAGCCGCCCGGGCTGCGGTGG
>JBHHVM010000436.1:0-3267 GCA_046754265.1 Phycisphaerae bacterium | reverse complement strand
GTCTCAGCCTGTCCCAGCCGGCAAGCCAACGTCCCCCCCGGCTGGACGGTCCCCAACGGCGTCTTTCCGACGGCGACGCGAATCCCACCATCAGCCCCAGATTCAACTTGCCGAATTTCCACCAACCGGATAATTCCGGGCCATGAAGCCTCCGCCAGAAGCGCAAACCGTGCCAGTGCCGATCAACAGCCGTCGACGCCGGGAGATGACTCCGCCAAGACGTGCCGACGCTGGAGCTTGGCGTCTCGTCACTCTTTTGGCCGTCTGTTTGACGACCGCCGCCGGCTGTAAGAAGGCCGATCCCGCGCCCCCGGACGAACCCCCCGCCGCCGCGACCACGCCCGACCCGCTACCCAACGTCGTGCTGATAACATTGGAGTCCTTGCGGGCCGATCACGTTCACGCCCTGGGTTACGATAAACCCACCACGCCTCACCTCGATGCCCTGGCCAACGAAGGCACCGTCTTCTCCCAGGCCTATTCGGTCACCAGTTGGACCTTGCCCTCGCACGCCAGCCTGTTCACGGGCCTGTATCCCGGCGCACACCGGGTCGTCAGCCCGCGACACCGGCTGCACGACGATCACGACACCCTGGCTGAGTTAATGGCCCGCCACGGCTACCAGACCGCCGGTATCGTCAGCGGCCCGTTCCTGCGCAAGACCTTCAACCTGCATCAGGGGTTTGAGCACTACGACGAGACCCCCGCCTCCTTCGCCAATGCCCAGGCCCACGATGACATCACCAATTCACAAATGGAAACCGCCATCGACCAGTTTCTCACCCAACAGCGCGAACCGGATCGCCCCTTCTTCTTGTTCGCTTATTTCTGGGACCCACACTACGACTACATCCCCCCGCCGCCCTATGACGCAGCCTTCGTCCCACCCGGCGCCGACCCCATCGACCTGACCCACTACGAAACCACCGACACGATCAACCCCGACATCAGCGCCGCTCAGTTGGACTACGTCGTCTCTCAATACGACGGCGAGATCGCTTGCACCGACGCCTGCCTGGGCCGACTTTGGCAGCGTCTAAAAGCGTTGGACCTGTGGGACAATACGGTCATCATGGTGACCGCCGATCACGGCGAGGAGTTCTTCGAGCACGGCCAAAAGGGACATCAACACAACCTGCACGTCGAATCACTGCATGTCCCTCTGATCGTCAAGCCGGCCGGACCGGCCGGCGCCGCCACGCACGACGATCGGCTGGTCAGCCTGGTCGACGTGCTGCCCACCCTGGCCCAGTGGTGCGACCTGCCGCTCGAGCACCGCTTGCACGGTCGATCGTTGCTGGGGCCTCCACGAATGGCCGAGCACCCCATCTTCTTCGAGCTGACCAGCAGTTGGGCCATCCGAACGTCCGACCCCACCAGCGGACCGATCGACCTTTCCGAAAACTGGGCCGCCCTCCGCCGGGGTCGCTACAAATACATCATCCGGGATCTACCAGCCGCCCGGTTACTCTACGACGTGGCCAACGACCCGCGCGAGACGCGCCCCCTAAACCTCGACCAGGCCGATGCCGCCCGGGATTTGGCCGCCTTGTTGGTGGAATTTCAAGACCAGATGCGACGCCGGGCTGACCAGACCCGCCAACCCGATGCCCCCACCCTAAGTCCCGAAGAAAAAGCCCGCCTCAGCTCGTTGGGGTACTTGCCGTGAGTCGGACGGCGTCTTGGTTTTTTCAAGATGGTGGCCATGCCAGGGCAAGACGACCCATGCCACTATGCACGCGTGGGGTCCTTTGTCAGCCTGCGGCCGCAGCGGTCGCTTCAGCGACTCGGCGCAACACGAGAATCGGCTCGTTGATTCTTCTATGCCGTGAAAAGTTACGAATCCGCTGGCAGAGCGCCGGAGTCACTTCCTGTCCCTTGGCGACGACAACCATACCTTCGCCCGTGCTGACGTCGTCGGCCAACAACATTCCAGGCAAAAGCTCTTTCAATGCAATCTCGGCCCGTATCAACTCTTCCTGGATGCCGACCACCGCTCTGAGGGCGGCGAGAACTTCCGGATCGTACCATTGGAGATGGCCGGCCAGTTGCATCAACGCGTCGATTTCATCGTGTCCGCCCCATTGGGCAGCATCGTAGTCCAGCGCCACCTTGAGGATGCGGGCCCCGAGGGGAATGTCGGTTTCCTTTATCTGGTCATCGGGCCACCCGCTGCCGTCGAAGCACTTGTGTTGGTAGGCAATGATTTGTGATACGCCTCCCAGCCTGGGAATGTTGGCCACCAGACCGCGGCCGATCTCGGGATGAGCCTGTATCATGTCCGTTTCGCCGGACGACAGCGTCTTGCCGTGGTAGACCTTGTCCAGCGTGTCGGGGGGGATCGTCACGCAACCAATCTGGGACAACATGGCTGCCACTTCACATTCCCAGGCTCTCTCGACGCTCATCTCCTTGCAGAGCCGACTCACCAAGTCGCGGACGCGCGAAGCATGACCGAACGCGACAGGATTGGCGAGAGAGAGCACGTCGTTGAGGACTTTGATGCTCCCCTTGAGAGTCTTTCCAAGAAGTTCCTTCTCGGCAGTGACAAGATGATACTGCTCGATACCGGCATCGAGTGCCTTGGCCAAGTCTTCGGGTGGGCAGGGCTTGGTCAGAAACCGAAAAATGTTGCCCTCGTTGACGGCCTGAATGGCAGTTGCCTGGTCCGCGTTGCCGGTCAACATCATGCGCACGCTGTTGGGGGCCTTTTGCTTCACAGACGCCAAAAACTGAACGCCATCCATTCCCGGCATGCGCATGTCGGAGACGACAACGGCGAACGGCCCGTGAGATTCGATCATCTCAAGTCCCTCAGGACCGCCTGGTGCCGTCTCGATGTCAAACAACTTGCGCAGTCCGCGCCGATAGGCCTGCAAGACATTGGGCTCGTCGTCAACACAGAGTACCCTGCGACTCATTCGACACCTCCGGCAATCTCCACGGTGTTGTGACAGTCGCTCCGCCACGCGGTGATTCGATCGGCCACGCCCACTCGGGCGAGATAATCCAGATCAAGCTGCGCCTTCGTACCATCTTCGTCACCGCCAGCCAGTTCGAGAACCAGGGCATTGGCTGCGTGGACCGCCGTGAGCGCGGAGAACGACTCGTTTCGGGACCTGGCGGGATCGTGATGAAAAGCGGTGGCCTCGACGATGGGGTCGGGCAGCCCCCACAAGCCCAACAGGTAGGCCCCCACGTCGGCATGCGTGGCGCCAAGCACTTCGCGCTCCGCCTGACATAAAGAGAGGTTCTTGTCGCGCGTGC
>JBHHVM010000435.1:0-3277 GCA_046754265.1 Phycisphaerae bacterium | reverse complement strand
ATCCACCCGGCAGGTCGAGAGCGACAATTGGCTCCACGATTCAGCCCGCGAGGGGACGGTTTGGGCGCAGGCTCCGTTGAAGGAGGCGCTGATGACCAGGGCGACGGCGAATGGTTCGTGGCGATGGCGGGGCACGGTTCGATTCCTCCGGAGTGATGGGTGAGTGACATCAGGTGACATCGTTGCGACCTTTTGCTTTGACGCGCGATCGGGTCCGCGCGAACTGAAGTTCGCGGCTCGCTGGGTGGGCAAAGTGCATCCCAAAACCCATGTGGCACCGGTTTTCAACCGGTGGAGGACACAGGTTGAAAACCTGTGCCACACTTTTTGGACGCACTCTAAGCATGGCACCCTACTCGTTTAACGACGGCATCGGCCTGGTTGGGCAAATCGGCGGTCAACACTTCGGGCCCGCCGTCTTGACGAATGCAGACGACTTCCTCGATGCGGATGCCGCCGAACTGCTGCTCGAGCAAGGCGTCGATGGCTGGGCGGTTGATCACGTCCTTGAATGGGCCGACCAGATCGTCGCGCTGCCAGATGGCGGGCACCAGGTAGATGCCCGGCTCGATGGTGACGGTCATGCCGGGCTGGAGGTCGCGGTCCAAGCGCAGAAACTTGTTGCCGAATTCCGGGCGACGTTTTCGACCGGCGGCGTAGCCGGCCAGGTCGCCGAAATCCTCCATGTCGTGAACGTCAAGCCCGATCAGATGCCCCAACCCATGGACGAAAAAGAGGGTATGGGCGTAGCGACCGGCCAGGTCGGCTGGGTCTCCGCGGAGCAGGCCCGCCTCGACCAGCCCCTGGCAGATGACTCGACCGGCCAAGTCATGCACGTCTCGAAAGCGCCGGCCCGGCACACAGGCGGCGATCGACTCACGCTGAGCCCGCAACACGGTGTCGTAAAGTTGTCGCTGCACGGCCGACCACTTGCCTTCGACCGGAAAGGTCCGGGTCGCATCACAGGCATAGCCGCCCGGTTCTTCGGCGCCGGCATCGACCAACAGCAATCGCCCGGGCTGCAATGGATGCTGATACCCATTGGGGTGCAACACTTGGCCATTGACGGTCGCAATGGGGCTGAATGACGGTTGACACTGGCGAGCAACCAGCACAGCCATGAACGCGGCTGCCACGTCCGCCTCGCCTCGGCCTGGTCGGGTGGCTGCCATCGCAGCCTGGTGGGCTTCGACGGTCACCGACGCCGCCCGGCGCATGGCTGCAAGCTCGTGTTCATCCTTGAAGAGCCGTTGCTCGACGAGTGCCATGATTTCGTCCGGGCGGGGCGCTTCCACGTCGGCGGCGGCCGTCCAGGCGTGCGTCCGCACGCACGGCGGGGCGATGACGCCGGCGGTTCGCCCGCCGAGCAGATCCTGCAACCGGGAGGGTTCATCCAGATTGACGGGGTCGATACCGGCTGCGGAGGCCATGGCGTCATCGGCGGGGACCGACCCAAACCAGACCACGTCGTCGGGGCTGGTGGTGGGTCGAATCAGGCGGCAACCGTCTTGCCCATCGTTGCCCGGTTCGATAATCCAGGCTGACCCCTGGAGCGGCGGACCTCCCAGGTACAGATAGGTGCTGCCGGCGCGGTAATAGTGATCGTTGCCGATGTAGTTCCGGGCCTGGGCATAGCCGGCGCAGACCAGCATTGGACGTTGGATGTTGGCCCCCAACGTCGTCCGGCGCCGGCGGTAGACCTGCGGGGGGCAGGTCATCGTCAAGGCACACGCGTCATCCACAGCCATCACCCTCCTATGTTCGCAGGCGGTCCCGGCGGCCCTGGCAGCCGGCGCACCGCGTTGTTCGAGGCGTCTTGCAGTCCGAGACGTATTCTACAGACCCAGACGATTCGGGCCAGATCGGCTTTGCGATACGCGGACCGTTCTGCTAGGCTCCCAGCCCGGCCAGTCGCCCGCAAGGCGCGGATCGGCCAATCAGTCCCCCGTGTGACCGGCGGACTCACTGGCGCGGTAGCCCCGTTCGGTCAAACATTTGGAACCGACGTGGGACCTTCGACACCACTGTGCAGGAAACGATTCGATGATCGTTGGCGTAGCCTCTGAAACCTTTCCCGAAGAGAACCGAGTCGCCTTGACCCCCGACGTGCTGCCCTTGCTCAAGAAGCGAGGCGTCGAGGTGCTGATCGAATCCGGGTCCGGTCAACGAGCTGGGTTTGCCGACGCCGCCTATCAAGAAAAAGGCGCCAAGATCGCGGCCGACCGGGCCGAGGTTTTTGCCACAGCCGACGTGATCTTTCAGGTTCGCAGCCTGGGTGCCAACCCCGAAGCGGGACAGGCCGACCTGGCCCTGATGAAGCCGGGGCAACTGGTCTTGGGTATGTCCGATCCGTTGAGTGAACCCGAACTGGCCAAGAAGCTGGCGGACACCGGCGTGACGGCGTTTTCCATGGAGCTGATCCCCCGCATCACCCGCGGCCAAAGCATGGACGTGCTCAGTTCCCAGGCGACGGTGGCGGGGTACAAGGCTGTGCTGGTGGCGGCCGACCATCTGCCTCGCATGTTTCCGATGTTTATGACCGCGGCTGGCACCGTTGCGCCGGCCCGCGTGTTCGTCATCGGGGCGGGCGTGGCCGGTCTACAGGCCATTGCCACCGCGAAGCGTCTGGGGGCCAAGGTCAGCGGCTATGACGTCAGGCCGGCCGTGCGGGAACAGGTCGAGAGTTTGGGCGCCAAGTTCGTGGAAATGGAATTGGAAACCGCGGCGGCTGAGGACAAGGGCGGCTATGCCAAAGAGCTGGGCGAAGAGTTCTACCGCAAGCAGCGAGAATTCATGACCAAGGTGGTGGCCCAGAACGACGTGGTGATTACCACGGCGGCCATTCCCGGCAAGAAATCGCCCGTGCTGGTGACGGCCGACATGGTCAAAGGCATGGCCCCGGGGTCGGTGATCGTGGACCTGGCAGCCGAGCGCGGCGGAAACTGTGAACTGACCAAAGCGGATCAAGTCACCACCGAATACGGCGTGACGATTCTTGGCCCGACGAACTTACCGTCCACCGTGCCCTACCACGCCAGTCAGATGTACGCAAAGAATATCAGCACGCTTCTGCTTAGCATGATCGACAAGGAGGGCAGCCTCAGCATCGACATGGAAGATGAGATCACAGCCGAAACGATCGTCAGCCGCAAAGGGTCGGTTGTGAACGAGCGCATCAGAGAACTTCTGGGTATGACCTCGCCCAGCGAAGTGGCGGCTGCATCCCAAGACGGCGCCGACGATGGGAGTGATCACTGATGTTCATCATGTTGTTGAC
>JBHHVM010000434.1:0-3289 GCA_046754265.1 Phycisphaerae bacterium | reverse complement strand
GGTCATCATCGTTGGACTGGCGCGGGTGGCTGGATGCGCCCAACAGGATCAGCAGGGGGCCCCACCGGCGGGCAGCGCGAGAAAGCCCCTCCCCCAACGCGACGCCCTGGTCGCCGGCCCCTATCCATGTCTACTCTTATCCAAGGCTCAATTCGAAGACAAACGCGGTCTGGATGGTCGGCCGGTGCCCGTGCCTGGATATGCGAAGCTGGTTCTTTGGCGCAAAACCAACTCAGGCTGGCAGAGCACGGTCATCGAGGATCCAGACAGCAACGTCTTTCACAAGGCCATGTTGCTGACCCCCACGGGGCAACCGGCCCGCATCCTCACCATTGGCGGTACTGAGGCTTTGATGAAGCGTTGGCAATGGCAGGGCACCCGCTGGACTCAAGAGACGCTGTGGCATCCGACTTTTGGTGGCACGTGGAATCGTCTCCGCGATGTGGAATTCGGCGACGTTACCGGCGACGGCACCGAAGAACTGATTGTCGCCACACACGACCAAGGTGTGGTGGCTGTCTTGACGCGATCCGAGAACGGTTGGGCGTCCACGGAATTGGGCAGGTCGCCGCGGACCTTCGTACACGAGATCGAATTCGGCGATATCGACGGTGACGGTATGAATGAGTTCTTTGCTACACCGTCGCAACCGAACAAAGCCAGTATGGTGTCACAAACAGGCCGGATCGTGATGTATCGATACGTTGCAGGCCGGTTTGTGCCCTCTACGGTTGATGTTCTTCATGGCACGCACGCCAAGGAGATACTTTTCGTTCCCCGCGGCGACGGTAAGCGGGCCAGCCTAGTTGCCGCGGTTGAGGCCCGAACCGCGCTTAAAGGTGGAGCACTCGTCACAGTGGAACCGGTCCGGATCGTCGAATACCGATTCAAGCCGGAGCGATTCGTCACTCGGGTCGTGGCGGAGCTGAATGACAGACAGTGCCGGTTCTTGGTCTCAGGAGATGTGGACGGCGATGGTCGGGAAGAAATCATCGCCTCGGGCATGAACTCCGGAATTTGGATGTTGAAGCCCGCCGAGGATGGCATGTGGGTCAAGACCTTGATCGACGCGAATTCCGGCGGAATCGAGCACGCCGTCCTATTAGTAGATATCGATGAATCCGGACGGGACGACATTGTTGTGGCCTCGGATCGCCAAAGACAACTTCGGCGATATCGCTGGACCGGAAGCGGATTCGCCGAAGAAGTCATCGGGCCCTTGCCGGACAACGAGATTACTTTTCACATTGGTTATGGCAAGCTCTAGACGGCACGCTCTGCTCCGCCGGCCAACGGGTAGCCGTCAATGGGACCTGCGCTGCATAAACGGCCGGATCGGCCTGTCTCAGGGGCCAATTACTGAACCGGCGGCCCTCCTTAAATCGAGTGGCTCATAGGGTTACGATCACGATATGAGGTCCGATGAATGGGATAGTGCTGGAGGGATGGCTTTGGCTGTCGGGCGCGGGCGGAAAACGACGGCCGGTGCATCGCCCATCTCTTCTCCTCGTCCGCAAACTCCAGTGGAGGATAATCATGTCCCTGAACTTGCGAATTTGTGTCTTCCCGAGAGCGATGTCAATTTGTGTCACCGCAGTTCTTCTTTTCGTCACTTCGGCTCCGGCCGAAGATCCGGGCGTGGAAGGCTCATCGCGTCGGGTGTCCCTTCCAGACCAACACCCGTTGAGGGATCGAAGGGGCGTTGGCCCCCGGGACGGTCTCGACGATCAGGCCGCTCGAGGCAGCCACGTCCAGCGATCCATCGCCATCCACGTCGCCCACCGCAACGCCCGGCGTGGCCAGCAGCCCGGTCGAGGGCAGACCGGAGTTGGCCACGTAGCGCCATTTCCCGTCTCCAAGCCCCATTAAGAGGAACACCCCCCGGACGCAACCGCCCGTCCGGGCCAGTCGTCCCGAGACAACCAGATCGGGCCAACCGTCTTTATTGAAGTCGCCGATGGACAGCCCCGTGGCACCGCCGAGCATTTGGGGGAATACATCCGGAGTTTTGTGCCACGATCCGTCATCCATTTGGAGGTAGACTTCCGGGCCATCGATCCAGTTGGCCGTGGCGAGGTCGGTGCGACCGTCGGCGTTCAGGTCCGCCGCCGCGATCGCGCCGTAAAGCCCGTTGACGATCGGGCTGGGCAACCCCCGCGACTCGAGCTTCCAGCCGGCCTCGTCATCCTGCACCCATACCCGCGGGCCTTGCCCGGCAGAAGCCACCAGGTCCAGTCGCCCGTCCTGATTGACATCCACCAATAGAACCCGATTGGCCCAGTTCGACGTGGCGGATGAGAAGGGCGTGGGCACCCAGGTCCAGCCCGTCCCCGTCCCGTCGCCCAGGTACAGATTCATGCCGCCGTGGTCGCTGGCCCCGGCCACCATGTCCGCGAAGCCGTCGCCGTTGACGTCGCCGAGCGTCACGTCCTCAGCCCCGACGTACAAGCTGGCGTCGGGGTCGCCCGGTTCGACCAGCCCGGGGTGCAAACTCGCGGCGCCCTCGGTCCATCCGTGGCTACCGTCGCGAAGGTAAACGAACAAGCCTTGGCAGTGATCGCCGACGACCAAATCCACCAGGCCGTCACCATTGACGTCGCCGAAATCAACCCCCCCGCCGCAGGAGCGCCGCTTTGTTCGCAGGCCGACCGAGGCGTTGCTCCACGAACCATCCCGGCTTGCCAGCCAGACCCGTGGCCCCCAACCCAAACGCGGCAACGCCGCCAGGTCTGCCAAACCATCGTCGTTGATATCCACAAGGGCCGGATCGCACTTCCACATGCCGTCGGCAGGCAATCCCGAAACCCGCAACTCGAACGTCACGGGGGGCTGGGCTGGGGCAGGAGGTTGGCTGGGCTGCTCGGGCCCGGAGCGCAGTAGCGTGCAGCCGCCTGCAATGCAAAACGCGGTGCCCGCCATAAACGCCGTCAGCACTTTGGCCATCACGCTGAAACCCCCTCGGCTTACCGCATCAGATCGAGATACCAATGTCCGTCGCGCTGGATCCAATACTCGGTGATCTCCCGCTCCTGGGGAGGCATCTTGCGCAGGCTGGGGTCGTCGAGCCGAGAGACGTAGGATGCGTGGCTGCGTCCTCGATCACCGATAACGTCCACCCACAATAGCCGGCACGAAAAGTGTTCGATCTTTTTCTCGGCGGCTGCCAGTTTGTCCAACGTGACCTCGCCGAGGTCTTCCGGGTCGATCATGGCGTGCAGTTCGGCGAACCGACCGGCCTGGCGGTTTTCGTACGACTCGGCAAAACGTTGGCGAAGGCGGGTCTCTTCGG
>JBHHVM010000433.1:0-3295 GCA_046754265.1 Phycisphaerae bacterium | reverse complement strand
GTCACCGACGTGGAGCCGTTCTTTCGCGAACTCCTGCAATTCCTCGACGCCCAAGCGTAGATCGGATCCTGCTTGCGGCTTAGAGAGGGTTGCGATTGGCCAGCGTCTGCAGCGAGTTGGTGATCTCTTGCAGGTCTTGGCGGATTTTGTTGAGGGGGGCGTTCAGGTCAGCGACAATGGCTTGGGTGAGCAGGTCGGCGAAGGCCGGCGGGCCTGATTGTCGCAGCGTGCCGACGGCCAAGTGGGCATGCTTGACGGCCCGGGCATAGATGGCGGCAACAATGGCTGTGAGAACGAGCAACGAGGCGGACAGGCCGGTCAGGACCGTGCTTCCCGAGAGGGTAGTAACCACCAACGCGGCGTTTTGGGCGTCGAATTTGACTCCGTCGGCGATCAAGGGGAGCAGGACAGCCAAGAGCGGTTGCAGTAGGGGGAACCAAAGCAACACGCCCAGGGTGAGGATGGCGCGGAGCGCCCTGCCGAGAAAGCCCGGTCTGCGGTCGAGTAGGGGATCGATGATCACCGCCCGCTGTTGATTGGCCAGGCTGGTCGCGTCCTGTCGGAAACGCCCGGCCAATTGCGCGGCGTCGGGCCAATCGATGGTGACGCGTTGGGTCACCGTTCCCAGGTCGGCTTGGAGCCGATCAAGCGTCGCCTCAGCCCGGTCTTGCACGGTGACCCCAGCCGTGCGGAAGGGGTCGTCGCGATCGGGTCTATCGGCGCCCGGCAAGAACGATCCCAAAGCCCGCAAGGCCGATCCGACGGCGCTGGCCGGCCAGGCGATGAAACCCAACAACGGCCAATGGAGGATGCGGGCCTTGAACAGGGCGCTGGACCATTGGGCCGTCAGGCTGGGGCCGGCGTTGAGGCGTTCAAACACCTGCCCGCAGTAATCGGCGTCAAAACCGTGCTCGACGATCTCGGCGAGGCGCTCGGGCCCAGCCTGTTGCTCGAGGCGGTCAAGCAGCGGGCTTGGCCGGTGGTGATCGAGCAGGGTCTGAGCTTGGCGGCGGACTTGGTAGGTCAGATTGGCCCGCTTGTTGTCCAGGGCGGCGTCGGCGGTCGGGGCGGTGGTCAGGCAAGCCCGCAGGGCCTGGAACTGGCTGGCAATGTCCTGGGCAGCCTGGGCGAGTTGACCGTTGGTCGTGTTGGCTTGTGCCTTGTTGCGACCTTCTTGATGACTGTGTATGGCATCGAGCAGGTCGGCGGGTTGCGGATACTTGGCGGAGATCAGAAAGGCCCGGTCGTTCGAACCGTCGGCGTCGCATTCGGCGATCTGATGCCCAAGGGCCGATCGCAGGCGGTCCAGGTCGGCCTGGGGAGTGCCCGTAGCGGGGTCGGCCTGGGCGATGAGCCAGTCGATCTTGTTGACCACGAAGACGAAGTTGCTGCGGGACTTGAGGACCGTGGAGATTTCGCGAATGGCCCGGAGATCGCCGACCTTTTTGGGAGTCGTCACCCAGATGATGCCGTCCAGGTGGGTGACCACGCGATGCACTTGGGCGGCATGTTGGGCGAAGAAGGAGTCGAAGTCGGGCAAGTCGACCAGGACCAGCCCGGACATGTCATCCGGCGCCTGAGCGTGGAATTGCACCTCGGTGGTCAGATCGCCCAGGCGGGTCCGGGCCGCTTGGAGGTCGGCGGATGCCAGGTAGGCGGCCGGTTGAAACGTGCCTTGTCCGACGTCCTGGCCCGGGGATACCACGTCGGCTCCGGCCAGGGCGTTGATCAACGTGGTTTTGCCGACGTCTTTGCCGCCGACGATGCCCCAAACCCAGAGGGCATCGCGTGTGGCTTCCTGCCCTCCACGGTCCAATTCCAGCGGCCCGGTGCCCAGCAGTTGTGCCAGGCGCTCGTTGCAGTGGGCCAGGTGCAGCTCGACGTTGTCAGGGTTGGATGTCATGGTCTGTCAGTCGATCCGGAAAAATGCAGGGCGGCTTGGAACAACGGATCGGACATGTCCAGGTGTCGCACGGGCATGTCGGCCAAGTTCTGTTCCCATTGGGCAGTGATGGCCTCGCGGATGAAAGCCTGGTAGGCCCGAACACTCGTCTGGTAATCTGCGAAAGCAGCCGATCGTTTGAGCCGGGCAGCGAATCCTTTCCCGCCGAGGAACCCAGCCAACGAAGCGGCGGTCCAGCTCAAAGTCAGGCCCGCCCCGCCCAGGAAGAGAAGGTCGGCCAGGAGCAGGGGCATGCCCAAGACAAAGGCGGCGGCGTCGCCACGGCGGGCGAGTTGGTTGGCTTCGGCCTGCCAGGCGTCCAATTGAGCTTCGATGCGGGAGGCCCAGGCGTTTTCGTCCAGGTCGGGCAGAGACCAAGCGGGTTTCCACGCGGCTGTGTCGTGGTTGACGTAGGGGCTATCGGAGATGATTCGATCGATACGGGCGGTCACCTGACCAAAGCGATGCTCGAGGTTCTGTCGGAGTACGCGGGCCAGTTGACGGCCTCGTTTTTGGAAGTCAACGGGCGGGTCAGCGCTGCCGGGCCAGCCCAGTAGCTTGCCCACCTTGCGGCGGGCGGAGTGCAGCGCGTCGTAGAACGGAACCAGCCGACGGCTGACGCCCAGCAGGCGGCGCTCGCGGTCCGTCAGCAAGTCGCGGGTCAGGCTGGTCTGTTCGGAGAAGTCAACCAACGTGCGGTTCACGTCTTGCTTGAGCCGGGTGATCTGCTCGGCGCGGGAGAGGTTGGCGCGGACCAGCTCGGCGCAGCGGCGCTGGAGGCAGGACCGCAACGGGCTGATGCGCTGGAGCGGTTGGAGCTGATTGAACCAGTCGGCAATCTGCCGGCGGACCGTCGGGGGGATGGGACGATAGCCCCGGCCCGGCTGAAAGGGGATCAGGCAGGATTCGGCTGTGTGGCGGCGCTGGGCGTTGCGGCTCAAGCGGTCGGTCTGCTCGGGTGTCAGAGATTGGCCCGGTTCGGTTCGATTGTAGGCCACCCACACGCGCGGGCCGAAGTTGCGGGCCAGCTCAGCCAGGTCGTCGAAGACGGCCGCGTCGAACCAGCGTTCTTCATCGGCCACAACCAGTAATCCGTCGAACCACGGTAGCAAAACCCGAGCGGCGTGGCCCTGGTCGGCGGACCACTTGCTGGTGACGTCCGGCAGGTCCACCAGCACGACGCCGCAGGCGTCATCTCCGGGACCTGCGACCAGGCAGACCGCGCCTACCTGGCCGGTGGTTGGAGTGTTGGTCTCGAGGGTGTGCAGTCGCAGATCGGGAAAGGGCCGAGGTTCTCCGTTGTCGGTGGTCAGGCGTTCGTGCCATGAAAGTGGCACGCTGGCGATGGGGCCC
>JBHHVM010000432.1:0-3334 GCA_046754265.1 Phycisphaerae bacterium | reverse complement strand
GGCGGCAACGTCCTGGCCCTCGGGGGTCGCATCACCGGCTTCGTCGACCCGGCGCTCTATTATGGCGACCCCGAGATCGAGCTCGCCTTCGCCACCCTGTTCGGCACCTTCGGGCGGCCCTTCTTCGACCGCTATCAGGAGATCCGGCCCCTGAGGCCGGGCTTCTTCGACCTTCGCCGCGATATCCTCAACCTCTACCCCCTCCTGGTCCACGTGCGGCTGTTCGGCGGCGGCTACGTCGCCTCGGTCGAACGGATCCTCGCGCGCCTCGGCTATTGAGGTTTCGGACTCGGGTTCAAAAAGTCCCCGAGAGGGTCACAAAGACGCGCCCTTCGCCGTCTTCGGCCGCGACGTCACGGGTCAGCGGCTTGGCGAATTCGATGCCGCCGCTCAGCCTGCCGAACACTCCGGCGCGAAGTCCGATGCCCGCCGAGGCCAAGCTCTCCCTGTTCGAGGCGCCGGGCCGACCGCCGTCCCAGACGGCGCCGATGTCATAGAACCCGTAGATCTGCAACGAGTTCAGCGGGCCGGACGTCTGGGTCACAGGCCTGCGGCGCAGCCAATCGCCGGACCGGGCCAATCTTCAGGTGGTGGAGTGGGAGTGGAAGTACGATCTGTTGAAAATCAACCCGCTGGCCCGCTGGGAGCGCCGGGACGTGTGGGATTACATCCAGGCACATCAGGTGCCCTACAACCGGCTGCACGAACAAGGGTACCCCAGCGTGGGCTGCACCCACTGCACCCAGCAGGTGCCCGGCGCCAAGGTGACCGACTACAGCCGGTCAGGCCGATGGGCAGGCCAGACCAAATCAGAATGCGGGCTTCACGGATACGGAATATAGGGCCCAACGCGCTAAGAAACCCACGGCGAGAACAGCCATGCCAACACCATCGGATAAACCCGGGCGGTCCAAGGTCGAGAAAGCCAAACAGGCCTCAAACTACCTGCGGGGGACGATTCAGCAGGTTCTGGCGTCGGACGAACCCGCCTTCGCCCACGATGACTCGCAACTTCTGAAATTCCACGGCACCTACCAGCAATACGACCGCGACCAGCGCAAGTCAGCCGGGCAGGGCAAGGCCCAGCGGGCCTATCAATTCATGGTGCGGGTCCGCATCCCCGCCGGTCGGTTGACCGCCGATCAGTACCTTCAACTGGACGCCATCACCGACGCCCTGTGCGATGGGTCACTTCGCGTCACCTCTCGCCAGGGATTGCAGTTCCACGGGGTGCTCAAGGGCGACCTGCAGACCACGCTGTCTCGGATCAACCGATCCCTGCTGACCACGTTGGGGGCCTGCGGGGACGTCTCCCGCAACGTGATGATGTCACCCGCCCCACCCGGCAATGCCCTGGAAGAACGAATCCTGGCATATGCCCAAGAGGTGGCCCAGGCGCTGCGACCGGCCAGCCGGGCTTACCATGAAATCTGGCTGGACGGAGAAAAGACCGTTCAAGCCGACAACGCCGAGCAGGAGCCGTTTTACGGCAGCACCTACCTGCCGCGTAAGTTCAAGGTTGGCTTCGCCCTGCCGAGTGACAACTCCGTCGATCTGTACACGCAGGACATCGGCTTTTTGCCGGTCATCGAAAACGAATCCCTCAAGGCCATCAACATCACCGTCGGCGGCGGGTTGGGCACCACGCACAACAAGCCCGACACGTTTGCCCGGCTGGGTTCGCACCTGGGGTCGGTCGAGCCGTCCGGCCTCGTCGAGGCGGCCCAGGTGGTCGCTTCGATCTTTCGCGATTTCGGCAATCGCTCGGACCGCCGCCATGCACGCCTCAAATACCTCATTCACGAGCGGGGGCTGGACTGGTTCGGCGGGGAGTTTGAGAAGCGGTTCAGCGGCACCCTGCACCCCTGGATCGACGTGGGCCGACTGACCGTTCGCGATCACATAGGCCGACACGCAGCCGGCGATGGGTCGTTCTACTACGGCGTCTGCGTCGATAACGGTCGAATTCGTAACATTGGTTCGGTCAAAACCCGCACCGCCCTGCGAACGGCCGTGGCGGAGCTTCAACCGGACCTGGTGCTGACACCGCAGCAAAACGTCCTGCTGATCAATCTAACCGCACCGCAGATCGACCGGCTGGAGCAGATTCTGACCGAGCATGGCCTGGCCTTGGCCGAACAGATTTCGCCCGCCCGACGGCTGTCGCTGGCCTGCCCCGCCCTGCCGACCTGTGGGCTGGCCATCTCCGAATCCGAACGGGTCATGCCGACCCTGTTGGCGCAATTCGAGAACCTGCTGTCGGCGCTGGGCCTGGCCAACGAGCGGATCAGCTTACGGATGACAGGGTGCCCCAACGGCTGTGTCCGGCCCTACACGGCTGAGATAGGCCTGGTGGGAAGAACGGCGGATACCTACGACATTTACATCGGCGGCACCTTGGCGGGCGACCGACTCACCGATCTGTACCGCGAAAAAGTGCCACTTGGTGACATCATGGACGCCCTGCGCCCGCTACTGACCGCCTGGCGGGACGAACGCCAAGCCCCCGAAAGTTTTGGCGACTATTGGCAGCGCGTGCATCACCAGGGCCCCGCTCTGGTGATCCTGACCGGGGCCAAATTGGCGTCAAGAAGTCCGGGAAAAGGAGGAAGCGATGGTTAGCACCCATTCAACGCCGACCCAGGCCTTGGTCTTGGCTGCCCATGGATCCAGCCACAGCGACGGCGTCGCAGCCATTCTCGATCGAATCGTCGCGGATCTGCGTGCGGGCCCGGCGTTCGATTCGGTGACCGCCTGCTATCACCGGCAGCCCCCCTACTTCCGCGACGTGTTGGACGCCCAGACCGCCGACCGGATCGTGGTGGTCCCCATGATGACCAGCGGCGGGTATTTTTCTCGAGTCGTGCTGCCTGAGCGGATGGGGCTGACCGGGCCGGTGACGTACCGGAACGGGCAAACAATTCACCTAACCGCCCCACTGGGCGAACACGCCCGCATGCCCAACCTGATGGCCGCGCGGGTTCGGTCCACTCTGAAAGCTCATCGATTGGACCCCTCTTTGACCGCGGTCATCCTGGTCGGTCACGGGACGCGGCGCGACCCCCAAAGCGCTTCGTTGACCGAGCGTCATGCCGCGTCACTTCGACGACGCAAGCAAGTCAGCCAGGTGGTCACCGCTTTTTTGGACCAGCCGCCGGAGTTGGAGGAGGTTCATCGTCTGACCGATCTTCCTATTCTGATCGTGGTGCCTTATCTGCTCGGCGGCGGAAAACATGCCATCGAAGATCTACCCGCCAGGTTGGGCATCAGATCTGCGGGCCCGGCTGGTAGTCGCCGAACCTTCCTGACGCCGTCGCCGTTCGAGGATCCTGCT
>JBHHVM010000431.1:0-3339 GCA_046754265.1 Phycisphaerae bacterium | reverse complement strand
GCGCCCGGCTTCTTTCCAAAGGAGATGCTCAATGAAGATCATGTTCATCAACAACGACGGCGGCGGCTTTGCAGATAACATCGACATCGAAGCCGGCACGACGATCAAGAGTTTGTTTGTCCAACGCATGGGTGGTGACGTCGCCAGCTACCTTATCCGGGTCAACCGCCAGCCGTCCACCGCGGATTACGTGTTGCAGGAGGGAGACCGGGTGTCGATCACGCCGGTCAAGATTGAGGGCGCATGAACTGCGGACCAGAGGCCGGCTAATCGTCTTGCAGGTCAGTGCAAATCGGGAGGCCAGATTATGTTGAAGGCGACTGAAGAACCCCTGGCTCGACTGGCGTGCCGAATCGCGGAATGCGCCGACCGCAACCGCTCCGTGATCATCACCGACGCGTTGCGTGCCGTCAGCAGCAGCTTGGAATCCCATTGGCTGACCCTGCAACGCCAAGTCCGCCGCGTGGGCAAAGCCGTCGACCGCGGCTGGTTCATGGCTGCCCGGCGGGAACTTGATACCGGCCGTTTCGATCGAAACGAGTGGCCGCCACTCTGGCAAAAGTTCTGCCGGGCCGTTGACGACTTCCAACAGCACGGTGGCACCGATCTGACGGCTATGCGTCTGCACGAGGAGCTGCGAGCCTTGGTCGATGAGTTCGATGCAGTGGATTGGAGCAACGAACACCTGTGGGTCAACACCGAGCCCATCGAACTGGAGGGCGTTTACCTCGGCCGTTTTCAAATCCGGCTGCGCCTGGATTGCATCGGTGCCCTCGCCACCTCGGATGATGACTTTGAGGTCGTGGCCTTGGACCCCAATCCGGCCGGGAATCACGATGAGGTGACTCACCCCCACGTCTCGGGCGGACGTCTTTGTCAGGGTGATGCGACAGGACCCATTCGACGCGCTCTGCAGCAGGCCAGACTCGTCGACTTCTTCCAGGTCGTCTGTTCTGTGTTGCGGACCTACAACGCCGCCAGCCCGTTCGTCTCGCTGGACGAATGGGAGGGCGTGCGTTGTGGGGACTGCGGGGCCGGTATGTCGCCGGAGGAGGCCAGCCACTGCGAATCATGCGGCGATACGTGCTGCGACGAGTGCTATAGCTGCTGTCAAAACTGCGACACGGTTCGTTGTGCAGCCTGCCTCACGGACTGCCATGGCTGCGGCGACGGTCATTGTGGATCCTGCCTGTCGGCCTGTGAGGCCTGCGGGACCAGCGGGTTCTGCGAGGGGTGTCTGGCCAAATGCCAACAATGCGAGCGCGAAGGGTTGTGTGACTCCTGCCTGGCCGAATGT
Organism: Phycisphaerae bacterium; assembly: GCA_046754265.1. Lineage (GTDB taxonomy): Bacteria > Planctomycetota > Phycisphaerae > UBA1845 > UBA1845 > OFTM209. The sequence continues at coordinate 2,042 of JBHHVM010000431.1, read as the reverse complement.
GAGGCATGTGGGCGGAGGGAGTTTTGTGCGGAGTGCCTTGAGAGCGACTTGTGCAAGTCGTGTCACGACGACGCGATGCAGGAGGACGACGATGTCAACGACGACGAAGCATCCCATGAATGGAAAGCGGCGGAAATCGGCGCCGATTCAGCGGCGCAACTCCCCACGGTCCGGGCAGACCAGGCCGGCGCTGGAGTTCACCCCGACGGCCTGGTTGAAACTGCAGTTCCTGTGCCATCTGGGTGAGACCGAGATCGGTGGGTTCGGCGTCATGCCTGACCCCACCGAATTGTTGGTCACTGAGTTCGGAACCGTCAAACAGCAATGCACGCTGGTGGGTGTGAGCTTCGACGATCAGGCGGTGGCCGACTACTTCGAGCAGATGGTGGACCGCGATCTAAAACCCGATCAGTTCGCCCGTTGCTGGCTGCATACCCATCCGGGTGACTCCCCGGAGCCCAGTGGGCTCGATGAAGACACGTTCGATCGGGTCTTTGGCCGTTGCGACTGGGCCATCATGTTCATCCTGGCCCGCGGTGGAGTCACCTACTGCCGATTGCGCTTCAACGCCGGCCCCGGAGCCGAGCTTCTCCTGCCGGTCCGCGTACGGTGGGATCTTCCCTTCGGGGAGGTGGATCAAGACCAGTGGCGGGCAGAGTACGAAGCCAACGTCGTGGCAGAGCCGCCGATGGCGGGCACTCGGATGTGCGAGCGAGGCCATCGGCTGGACGTGTTCGATCCCCCTTGGGGCGAACAGGCCATCGACCATCCCGGCTCGGAGCTTGCGGGCTTCGACTTCGGCTTTGACGAAACGGAGGCCGATGATGAACTTCCCTGCTGATCGCCGAGCCGACCGGTATCTCCGGCAATCGGGCATGCTTCCTCAGGATTTGTTGCGCGGACATCCGGTCACTGTGGTGGGCACGGGGGCCATCGGTCGCGCGGCGGCATTGCAGCTTGGCGTCATGGGAGTCAGCCCACTGACGCTTGTCGATCCTGATCGAGTCGAATTGGTCAACCTCTGTGCCCAGGGGTTTCTGGAGGCGAACCTCGGCGAGTTGAAGGTCGACGCCACCGCCAAGTTGATCGGTCAGTTGAACTCGGATGTCGATGTGATGACCCGCGGACGGCGTTTCCGTCGCAGCGAAGATGTGGCCGAGGTGGTTTTTTGTGCGGTGGACAGTATCGAGACGCGGGGCCACGTCTTTGCGGCGGTCAAGGCCGACGTTCGATTCTTCGCCGATGCCCGCATGAGTGCTGAGGTCCTGCGCCTGCTCACCGTCAGCGACGGGTCTTCGCTCCAACACTATCCATCCACTTTATTCCGATCTGAGGAGGCATTCCAGGGTGCATGCACTGCCCGGACCACCTATTACGCGGCGACCATTGCTGCGGGGTTTATGGTGGCCGCTTACACCCGCTGGCTACGCGGCATGGCCGTTCCGGCCGACGTCGTCCTCAACCTGCTGGCCGACGAGCTGAGTGTCGCTGAGGTCGGCGCAGAGTGTCAGCCGCAGCATGTCCTGTGATCTTTCCAGCAGTACCCATCAAATCTCGTCCAACTGAGAATGGAGGTGAGATTCCGTGTCCTTACTACAAACATTGATCGAAGCCATCACCGCGCGATGGTGGCCCCACGCAAATATCTCCAGCCATGCCAAGCGGCAAGCCTTCGGCCCCCGCTGGTCCAAGCACCGGCCTCGACACATCGCCGGGTACACCCGAAGGCCGCCCCGCCGCAGACGCGTGTAACCCCCGAACCGGCTGCGGCGGCAGTCGGTTCCCTTCAAACGGAGATCAGACGATGAGTAAACATGTCCGGACCCAGACCGTCTTGGGGCGAGCTTGCCAGTCGATCAAGGACGGCATTCTCTGCCCAGGGCCACCTTGGGTCGACTGCTCCACATACCCATCGGCCGACGTCGGGAAGTTGGGGGAGGGTTGAACCGTGCGCAGCGACATCAAGCCGCCGGGCCTTGCTCCCTCGCAAGCCGTGCCCCGCCATCCGCTTAACCTAACGATGGTCATAGCCCTGGTGGTCC
>JBHHVM010000430.1:0-3340 GCA_046754265.1 Phycisphaerae bacterium | reverse complement strand
CTGAATCGACCGGCAGCATGAGCTTGTCGCCGGCCTTTTCTCGCAAGTGCCGGGCTTGGTCGAACTTGTCCGGCTCGACCAGGCTTTTGCCGACCCGCTTGCCCTCGGCCGCGAAAAATGTGTAGCACATCGCCCCGCCGATCAGCAACCGATCGCACCGGGTCAACAAGTTCTCGATCACGCCGATCTTGTCTGAGACCTTTGCCCCGCCGAGCACCACAACAAATGGCCGAGCGGGATGGGCCAGGGCGTTGCCCAGAAAATCGATTTCCTTTTGCACCAGGTACCCGACGACCCGAGGCTTGCCCGCCATCATCTGCGGCACGGTCAACATGCTGGCGTTGTCCCGGTGGCAGGTGCCGAAGGCGTCGTTGACATAGGCGTCGGCCAGCCCGGCATAACCGCGGGCGAAATCATCTTTGGCTGCCCGCAGGCCGGGGTTGTCCGCTGCCTGCTTGTCCTTGATGGTCTCGGCTGGGTTGAAGCGCAGGTTCTCCAGCAGCAATACCTCGCCGTCTTGGAGCTGGTGGACCATTTGCTCGATCTGTCGTCCCGCCGAGACGCCGGCGAACTGAACGGGCTTGCCCAGCAACTCGCCGAGTCGGCGGCCAATCGGCGCCAAAGTCAACCTGGCGTCGCTGTCCGGATCGCCTTTGGGCCGACCCAAGTGTGACATGCAGATGACACGCCCGCCGCCGGCCACAAGTTTCTTGACCGTGGGCAACGCCGCTCGAATGCGGCGATCGTCCGTAATCCGGCCATCGTCCAGGGGAACGTTAAGGTCCAGCCGAACCAGCACGCGTTGGCCGCGCACGTCGAGATCGTCGATGGTTTTCTTGTTCATAGTGTGTGTCACGTTGAGTCGCTCAGTAACCCGATCCGTCGAGAACTTTGCAGTCGATATGACCGACCTCGCCCCGGGATCCAAACTTCGGGGCGTTACCAAATCGAAATGCCCACTCTGAATGGATCGGACCGTTTCCGGTCCGGATCCATCTACAACTCAGCCGCCCGCTTGATCAGATCGGCGGTCCGCATGGAATAGCCCCACTCGTTGTCGTACCAGGAAACGACCTTGACCATATTCCCGCCCTCGGCAGGCATAGTCATGGTCGAGAGGCTATCGACGATCGAGCTGTGATCGTTGCCGATGATGTCGCTGCTGACGATGGGCTCGTCGCAGTACTGCATGATGCCCTTGAATCGGCCGTTGGCCGCCGCCTTCAAGGCGCCGTTGACGTCGTCGACGGTGACCGATTGCTTGAGAGTGGCCACAAGATCGGTCAGGGAGCCGTCGATCACCGGAACCCGCAGGGCAAATCCGTTCAGCTTGCCGTTCATCTCCGGCATGACCTTGCCCACGGCACGGGCGGCGCCGGTGGTGGTCGGAATAATGTTCATGGCCGCCGCCCGGGCCCGGCGCAGATCGCTGTGAATCTGGTCGCCGACCCGTTGGTCGTTCGTATACGCGTGGATGGTGGTCATCAGTCCCTGCTCGACACCGAATGCATCGTGCAGCGTCTTGACCAGCGGTGCCAGGCAATTGGTGGTGCAGCTCGCGTTGGAGAGTGATTTGTGCTCCGGGGAAAGCTTGTCGTCGTTGACGCCGAAGACGACGGTAAAGTCTGGATCGTCTTTGGCCGGCGCCGACAGAATCACTTTCCGGGCCCCAGCCGTCAGGTGGTCGCCGTAGCCTCCCCGGTCGCTGGTGCGTCTGGTGAACACCCCCGTGGATTCCAGGGCGACATCGACGTTCAGCGCCTTCCAAGGCAGCTTGGCTGGGCTGCGCTCGCCCAGAATCTTGATGACCCGCCCGTCCACCATTAGCGTGGTTTGGCCGTCGGCCTGCACTTCGCCGGGGTAGCGCCCGTGGACCGAATCGTATTTGAGCAGATGGGCCAGCGTGGGGGCGTCCGACAGGTCGTTGATGGCCACGATCTCGAACTCATCGCGTCGCGCCAAAAGGCAACGGGCTACGAGTCGCCCGATGCGTCCAAATCCATTGATGCCGACTCGAATGGGCATGACTGCAAACTCCGCACAGAAAGTGTAACTCAGATGCAGGGGTGCTGGTTTGGCACCCGCGTACGCGCCTAAGCTACAATAGAGCGGGCGCCTGGTTCGGTCAAGTGGACCGACCCGGCCGACACGCCGACAGGTCGTGGTCAGTCCGCCCATGGACGATCAGGTCAGCCACAATCCGCGCCGTCACCGGGGCCAAGACGATGCCGGATCGGAAATGGCCGGTAGCCGCGATCAGGCCTTCCAACTCCGGCACCGGGCCAAGGTAGGGTCGGCGATCGGGAGTGGCTGGTCGCAACCCGGACCAAAGGGCCACCACGCCCGCCTCGGCCAGGCCCGGGATGATGCGGACCGCGTCGGCCAGCAACCGGTTGATCCCAGTCGGCGTGGTGCGCCGGTCGAACCCGCTTTCGTGTTCGACGGTCGATCCGACCAGGACCAGGCCCTCCGGACGCGGGACCAAATAGCAACCCTTGCGCTCCACCATGCGTGCCAACCGCCCGCTCGCCGGGTTGGAAGCGTCCAACAAGACGATTTGCCCCCGGGCTGGGTAGGTTGGAATGGCGTTTTCGATCTGTGGGTCAATCCCCGACGACCAAGCCCCGGCCGCGACGACCACCGTGTCGGCCGAAACGGCCCCCGATTGGGTGCGAACGCCTCGGACGCGGGCGCCGTCGATCACCAGCCCCTCGACGGCTGTGTTCTCTTGAATCTCCACGCCGGATTGACGGGCACTGGCCGCCAACGCTTGGAGCAGCCGCGGCGGGCGAACCTGGGCGCAATTGCGGCCAACCAGCACGCCCAGGCATTCTGCCCGGATGGCCGATTCCAGTTCGCCCCCCGCCTCGGGCGTGACCACCTCCCATTCCAGTTGGCCGTGGGGGTCAAAGAACTGCCGCTTCTGCGACGCCCGCTGTTCGGAAAGGGCCATGCGATATCGCTGGTCGTCGACCAGCAGCTCCAACATGTCGCACGGTCGATATTGTGGATCGATGCCGGTGCGGGACTGCAATTGGGCGCAGTAATTCGCATACAACCCCAGGCTGGCCCGCAGCATGTCCTGCATCGGGCCGTGGCGGTTGGGGTTGTGCGGTTGGAGCACCCCCGGCGCCGCCCAGGACGATTCCCGCCCGCAGAGTCCTTTTTCCAGCAGGGTGACCTTGACTCCGTCCCGAGCCAGCCGATCGGCAATCGACAAGCCAATGATGCCGCCGCCGATGATGATGACGTCGCAGTTTGGGCTCATAGCTGAGGAGTATCACAGCGCGGCCGTTGGCCGCAACCCATAGGGGGAAGGCAACGAGGCAACAAGGCTTGG
>JBHHVM010000429.1:0-3389 GCA_046754265.1 Phycisphaerae bacterium | reverse complement strand
GGTGAGGGTCTTTTTCAAGGGCTTTGAGGCAAATCGTCTCCAGGTCAACCGGGACCTTGGCATTGCGGACTCGAACGGGGACGGGCTCAGCCGTGATGATGCTGGTGATGATCTCGTCGCGGCGCTGGCCCGGGAACGGGGGGGTCAGGGTGAGCCATTCGTAGAGCGTAGCCCCCAGGGAATAGATGTCGGTGCGGTGATCGGCCTGGCCCGCCCCGCCGGTCAACTGTTCGGGCGACATGTAGAGGGGCGAGCCGAGGAACTCGCCGGTCATGGTGACGCCGGGCTGCTCCAGAATGCGGGCCAGTCCGAAGTCGGAGATGCTGAGCCGCCCGTCGGTGCCCAGCAGCAGATTGTGAGGCTTGATATCACGATGGATGACGCCCATCCGGTGGGCGTATTCCAAGGCTTCAGCCACGGTGGCGATAAGGCGGGCGATGGTGTCGAACTTGTCGATGGTGGTGGTGCTGAGGCCCGCTCCCGGTCCCGGCGCGCCGGGAGCGCGCTGGGACTCGGAGCCCAGGGCTTCGCCGCCGCTTTGGCCGGTCGAGGGTGGAATGACGGGCGCGGCGGCAGCACCGGTCCAACTGGATGAGGCGCTGTCGGCCAACGTACCGTGGCTGCCGTCCATGACCCGGGTCTGGGTGACGCCGAGGTTCTGGCTGGGCTTGCGAGCGTGCTCGATCAGTTCGTAAATGCTTTGCCCGTGGATGAGCTCCATGGCGTAGTAGTAGATGCCGTCTTGCTCGCCCTGGGCATAGACGCGGACGATGTTGGCGTGGTGAAGTTTCGCAGCCGCTTGGGCTTCGAGCCGGAAGCGTTGGACGCTCGTGGTGTTGAGCCCGGCCGGGGCGGCCAGGATCTTGACGGCCACCATTCGTTGGAGGGACTCCTGCCAGGCTGCGTAGACGGTCCCCATGCCGCCCCGACCGATTTCGTGGCGGATCTCGAAGTCGCCGATGACCCGCCCGATCATGGCCCGGGCGAAATCATCCCGCGAGGCATACTGCTCGCCGGGCTGGGGGGGGGTTTGAGGCATCGGTCCTGTCAATGGCGAATACTGAATAGCGAAGAGCGACCGCTCGCACTCGCTCCATCGGTCTGCTCGGGGTGGACCCCGTCCCGGCCCGCGCCCGGCGCGGCGGGACGGGGGGCCTTCCTCCTGTAGAACAGACGTGTTGAGCCGGGCCGCTGGATGACAAAATCCGCCGAAATTTACAGCGCACAATACCCGGCTATTTCCCTTACATACAGAGTGCGCCGTCAATCGGGTGCGGTCAATGTGACATCGGGAAGATTATTATAATCCCCTGTCGAATACCGGTTTAGGGCCCCTCCGCGTCGCTATGGAGCCTTGTTGTTAGGTTCGTAGACTGGACGAGGCTATTCCGACAAATCCCGACCCTGGCGCGCCCGGGGTGCGATATTCGGGAAATGACCGGCTGCGTGCCGCCGCCCCAGGGCCAGGTAACTGGCCACGACGTGGCGGGCGTATCGGCGATCATCGTCGTTGACGTCGCGAACCACTAGGCCCGGTATGCCCATCACCACTTTGCCGTCGGGAATGACCGTGCCGGGCGGCAGCAGGGCCCCGGCGGCAATGACGCAGCCGTCTCCGATCTGACAATCATCCAGGATGATGGACCCGATGCCCACGAGAACCCCCGACCCGATGCGGTGGCCGTGGACGACGGCACGGTGTCCCATACTCACATCGTCACCGATGATCTGAGGGCATGAATGTTTCGTGTGGATGATGGCGCCGTCTTGCACGTTGCAGCGCTTTCCGATTTGGATCGCGGCGATGTCGCCTCTAATGACGACGTGGTGCATGACCGTGCAGTCGTCTTCAAGGGTGACTTCGCCGGCGACGTAGGCGCTCGGGGCAATGTAGACGTTGTGACCTAACGTAACGGTTGGCGGGTCAGCGGGCATGGGATCGGCCCCGATGGTAGACGCGATTGATGGGGCGCTATGGATCGGGGGAGGCGTCGGCTTTTCCTGCGGGTTTTTCCGTAGTGTCGGCGGTTTGTCGGCGGATGGTCTCGGCCCGTTGCACGGTGATTCTTCTGGCGATGACTTCCAGGTTTTGGCCCTTGCCCCGGACCAGCCCCTCGGCAGTGATGCGCTCCCCGGTACGAAGGTCCTTCAAGGTGGCGATGACCCCGTTGATTTCGATTTCGGTGTCGGGAGTGGCCTGGCCGGTCACGGTGATGTATTGCTTGTGTCGTTCGTTGTAGAAGCGCATGGTGATGCGGGAGTTGGTCAGGTCCAAGCTTTCGATCACGCCCTCGACACTACGGATTTCCGGCTCATTGTCTTCCTTGCGGCATCCATGAATCGACACCATCACCAGGACAGCCAGCGCCAGGTTGGGGGTGCGGCGGGTCAGGGAAGGCATGGCAGGCTCCAAATCGGCTTGAAACGCGATCGTACCAGGCCCGTCCTTCCGGGCGGGTCCGGCTGACGCAGCCAATGTATCGCGGGGCGGTCAGGAGATCAACGACGGTCGTGGAGCCGGTCTGTAACCGTTGAATCGCATCGGGGCTGGAGCAGCCCCCTCCTTGGACCGATATCCTAATATCTGTCGCACCGGTTTTTGACCGGTCGAGCCGAGCCCACCGGAACTAGGCAGGAGCCAAGCCCTGATGCCGCAAAACGATGGCGTCGCAGTATTGGCCGTGATGTATCACTACGTGCGCGACCGGTCGGGGACGCCTTGGGGCGATATCCGCGGACTGGACACCGACGCCTTTGCCCGGCAATTGGACCTTCTGTGCGGGCAACTGGAACCCATCAGTTGGCCGATGCTGTACGCCTGGCACCGGGGGGAGGCTGACCTTCCCCAGCGCTGCCTGCTGCTGACGTTTGACGATGGCCTGTCCGACCACGCCGAGGTCGTAGCCCCGATACTGGAAACCCGGGGACTGCGGGGCGTGTTTTTTTGTTTCGGGCCAGGTGCTGGAAACCGGGCGGATGGACTCAGCCCATCAGGTTCACCTGTTGCAGGTCAAACTGGGCGACGACCGCTTTGCCGAGGAGGTGACCCGTTGGCTCGTCGACGCCAGGCCCGGCGACGATTGGCTGGGTGCAGTCGATGGGCAACAGGCCCGGTCGGTTTATCACTATGAAACGCCGGAGCGGGCCCGGCTCAAGTACCTGCTGGCGTTTGTGCTGCCGATTGAGCTGCGCAATTGCATGATCGAGGCGCTTTTTGAGCGGCATGTCGGGTCAAGTCGGGCCCTGGCTGACCAGTGGTACATGGGCTTGGACGACCTGGTCCTGCTGGAGGGCGCGGGGCATACCGTCGGGGGGCACGGATTCGCCCACGATCCACTGCTGCGTTGGCCGGCCCAGGCTCAGCGGCTGGACCTGTCTCGCTCGGCTGC
>JBHHVM010000428.1:0-3405 GCA_046754265.1 Phycisphaerae bacterium | reverse complement strand
CTCGGAGCTCTAGCGGCACTTGGCGGATCTTGCTACCCTTGCACCGGTATTTGCTGGGCCGGTGAGTCTTTCGGGTGGGCGGTGCCCCGCATTCCCTCACTGCACCGAGCAAGATGGCAAGCCCCGTGCGGACCGGCCCGGCGGTCATTGAAAGGTCGAGCCATGGCCAACATCCCCGTCGTGGTGACCGGGGTCGGGCCCCTCAGCGCCATCGGCTGTGGGCGGAACGAATTCTGGAACGCGCTGTTGGAGGGCCGACACGGGTTTGGTCCTATTACCCTCTGTGACACATTCACGTCACCCTCCAAGATCGGCGCCGAGGTCAAAGACTTTCAACTGGAAACCTACGTCCAAAAGGGCAAGGTGCTGGCTGGACGAACGCCGCGACCCGTGCAGATGGCTTTGGCGGCCTCGGTATTGGCCCTGCACGATGCGGAGTTGGACCTGGACGCCTGCGACCCGGACCGCCTGGGCGTCCACATCGGCACGTCCATCGGCAACCTCGGCGCCCTTTTCGATTTCAAGGATCAGGTGACCAGCACCGGCCACATGCCCGCCCACGCAGCCTTTCACTGTTTCAACCACTCGGCTGCCTGCGTGGTGTCGTCGTTCTTCAACATCCGCGGGCCCATGCACACCACTTCGTCGGGCTGTAACTCGGGCATCGACGCCCTGGGTCAATCCATGCGCATGCTCCAAAGCGGGACCCTCGACGCCATGCTGGTGGTGGGCACGGACTGCGAACTGCTCCCCGAGGTACTCTTTGCCCTCAACGCCTCCAACTCCCTGACCACCCGCTACAACGACGATCCCGGCCGGGCGTCCAGGCCGTTCGATTGCGACCGGGACGGCAACGTCATCGGCGAAGGAGCAGCCGGCCTGGTCCTGGAGACCGAGCCCCACGCCCGCAAACGAAAGGCCCGCATCTACGCCAAGCTGGTGGGCTATCAGATATGCTCGGCCGGTCAGAACCGCCAATACAGCCACACCTCACCCGACCTGGACATTCGCCCCTGCGTGCGGGCCCTCCGCGGGGCCATGGCGGAGGCCCGCTGGAATCCTGACGAAGTGGACTTGATCAATGCCAACGGGTCGTCGTCCGTGCTGTACGACAAGCTCGAGGCCCGGGCGCTGGCTGAAACCATCGGCGAATCCTTCCCCGAGGTTCCGGTCCACTCCATCAAGTCCATGCTCGGCCAACACGGTGCGGGGTCGTCGGCCCTCCAGGCTGTCACTGCCTGTCTCTGTATCCGCCGGGGGGCCGCTCCACCCACCATTAACCACGACCAGCCCGATCCGGCGTGTGGCCCCATCCAAGTCATTACCGAGCCGCTGGCCCTGGCCCCGCAACAGGTGCTGGTCCACTGCATAGGCCTGGGGGGTTTTTATTACTCGGCCGCCGCTTTCCAAGCCCCCGACCTTGATCCCTCTGATCCGGTCACCGGCACACTCCAAGTCCGCTGGAGTCAAGGCGCCAAGTCCAAATTCCGACCCACCCAGGAATACCAGAAACCGCTCACCCCGTGGGCACCCCGCGAAGACTGACTCCAGGCACTCGTTCCATTGACCTTAATCTATTGTGAGGCAATAGATTGCACGCATCAAAGGAATCCATTCACGGCTTGCGGCGTGCGCGTCTAGGCCTTTCTGTTGTCGGGAGCCCAACGACGGTAGAATGCCTATTCCGTTGACCACGCCGTGACACCGGTCCGCTGACGGCAGGCAGCATGGTCTCACCTGTCAGAAATAGACGGCCAAACGGCCCTGCAAAGTCGGCTCGGACGTGGAAGAGGCCCATGAACATCGCACAGGCCATGGCCGCTAGCCCAACGCCTCAGGTCCGGAGTCGCCCTCGCTGTTGGGGATTTTGCGTGATTGCCTGCGGCATGGTGTTGACATCCGGCCTGTTCCTGAACCGTCCCGCCGCTGGGGGGCCGCCGGAGGGCCCGCCCGACGCCACAGCCGTAATGGAAAGAGGCCAACTGCCAGATGACGACACTCGTTCCGACCTGGTTGATCTGATACTGGGCTATGTCGGGCGCAGCCGTACACCGCCCGGGTTGGATGCCGACGTCCTCAGACAAGCCACACGTTCGCGCGATTTCGTCACCGCACATAACGGCATCCGCCATCTGACTCTTCAGCAACGACGCGACGGCTTGGACGTCCTGGGGTGTCGTCTCCGGGCATCGGTGTCGGCCGACGGTCGTATCGTCGCCATGAACAGCACGTTACTGAACGAAGTCCGCCGGCCCGATCAGGCTTTGGGCTTCGTCGTCACGCGGGCGCAAGCAGCGCTGCTGGGGCTCCAAGCGGTGGGGCTGGTCGAACGCGTCGGCGGTGATGACATCCAAACGCGCCGGGTGTATTTCCCGATGGGGGCAGCAGAACCGCGCCCTGCCTGGCAAATCACCGCCCCCGACGGCGCCGATGTCTTTGAACTGGTCCTGGATGCCGGCGATGGAACCGTCCTGAAGCAACAAAACCGCCGACAGACACTCGCGGCTGAACCCATCACCCTTCGCGTTTTCCAAAGCGACAGCCCCGCGCCGGGTTCGCCGGGCCTGCCCGAGCCGACGGGGCAGCAGATGCCGTTCACCAGCTCCGACCTGCTGATAATTCAACCCGGCGACGTCGCCGCACAGAGCCCGAACGGCTGGATTCCTGACGGCACCAACCGGTTGTCCGGCAACAACGTCGATGCCCATTTGGACAAAAATGCCAACGACGTGCCCGACCTGCCGTTGATCGACGGCTCCCCTTATCGCGTTTTCGATTTCCCGTCCTCCCATCCCGATGCCCATCCCGATACCTACTCCAATGCCTCGGTGACGCAGCTATTCCACATCTGCAACGTGTTTCACGATCGGTTGCATGCCCTGGGTTTCGACGAGGCAGCTCATAACTTTCAGTTCGACAACTTCGGGGGCCCCGGACTAGGCGGTGACGGCATCCAGGCCGACGCACAGGATGGGGCTTTGGCCAATGCAGCCACGTTCACGACCGGCGCCCAGGACGGCTCGGCCGCCCGGCTTCAGGCCCACCTCTTCCTGGGCCCAACCGTTCCCCGAGATAGCGCCTTCGATCGAGATTTGATCGTCCACGAACTGGCCCACGGCCTGTCGATACGCCTGTTGGAGTCGATCCCCACCGCCCCCCAGCCGCAGGCCTTGAGCGAAGGCTGGAGCGATTTCATGGCCCTCGCCCTCCAGGCCCAACCCGGCGACGACCCGCACGCGCCTTATCCATTCGCGCCCTACATCGCCTATCGCTTTTGGCCCGGCTACCAAGACAACTACTACTTCGGCCTGCGACGCTACCCCTATTCGACCGACCTGAGCCTCAATCCGTTGACCTACGCCGACATCGACCCTGCCCGTTTGGATTATCCGCCAGGCGTGCCCC
>JBHHVM010000427.1:0-3418 GCA_046754265.1 Phycisphaerae bacterium | reverse complement strand
TCTCGACCCTTGATCTCCTTGATGCGGTGGATCTTCCCGGCGTAGAACAGCATCCGCTCGGTGAGCGTGGTCTTGCCCGAGTCGATGTGGGCGCTGATACCGATGTTTCTGATGTTGGCTAAACGGTGCATGTCAAACAAATCCTACAAAACCCCTGCCGCCGGTTGGCCCGGCCTATTTGCTCATCTATACCGCAATCCCGATACCCGCAAGGCTGGCCCGGCGGCAATCGCGACTCTAACCCTCTATATGGTAAGGGTTTTCAGTGACCCGGGGGGTCCAACAGGAAAGCCCCACCCCCGGCCGATGCGACCGCACCGGAGTCCCGTAGCATAGCCCCCGGATCGGTGAAAAACAACCCAAAGTCCGGCTTTTCTTTCGATTCCGAGGGAACTAGCGGGGCGGGGGACCTCTTCGGCCCGTCCAGAGGTCCGGTTGGACAGGCCCCGGCACAAGCAAATGGCTTGGCCCGGGGGGCCAGGACGATCGGTGGCCCGATCACCCCCAGCCCCGGGTTTCAGGGGGTGAGTTTTGGGTCGAATCCAGATTGCCGTCACACGCTCCCGGCGGGAAAAGGCCCTATGGGCCCGGGGCGAGGATCGCCTCGAACAGGGCGTAGTCTTCCATGTCCGCGTCGCCGTCCAGGTCCAGATCGGCCCGTTGGCAGCATGGAATGCAGGCATACAGCGGAGGGACACTCGCCGGACCGGCGCCCGGCCCGGTAAGGCAACTGTTGAACAACGGGTAATCAGCCGAATTGATGACACCGTTGCCGTCCAGGTCGCCCGGGGCCAACAGTTCACACTCGTCCGGCACACCGTTGGTGTTGCAATCCTCGGAAGTCCGGATCCAGGTCGTGGTCACAACGTTGGACTGGTGCAACCCGGCCTGGTCCACAAACGACGCCTGGATTCCATCGAGCCCTGGCCCTCCCTCGCCCCGGTAACTGAACGTGGCCACACCGAGGACGTCGGTCACGCCCGTGCCGCCCATACCCAGGTTGGGGCCGGAAATAACGTCGAATGTCACCAAAGCCCCTTGGAGTGGATCGAATGGAAAAGAGAGCTGGGTCACCGTCGCGGTGAGCACGTGCGACTGGCACATCGGACCCGCAGCGGTGTCGGGCGTCAGCGATATCTGCCCGCCGATGATCACGTTGATTCCTCCCAACAACACGACCTGATCCACTGGGGCGTCGGCTGATAGTGCCAGGGCTTCCATGCCCAGGAATCCGGGAGGTCCGGTGAAGATCGTGTGATAAACGCCGTGACTCATGTTGGCGCAGGTCGCCATCGGCGCCAGCGCGCCAGTAAGTGCCGCTGTGGGGCACACATTGGTGTGGACTTGGTCGGCCGTTTCGATGGGAAAAGGGATCCAGCCGTACGCGTTGGGAACGTTGGCCTCGGTCAGGGCGACCAGGGCACCGCCCGAAACATTCACGAAGTTGACCACGTCGCCCTGTCGAGCGTTGAGCGCGTCAAGCTGAACGGAGGTGATTCCCCCGACCGTATGAAGGGCGATCGAGGGGATGTACAAGAGGGAAAAGTCGAGAAAGTTGACCGCAGCGATTTCCGCCGGGGTCGTCAGGACGGTTACCGGGGCCCCGGGGCCGCCGTTCAGGGGGTCGTTCCAGGAATCCAGGGCCATCTGCGCCGAGCCCGCGTTCACACCGATGGCCAGGATACCGGTTCCCGGCGATGCGGAATTGGCCACCCCAAACGAGAAAATCGCAGGATACAGCCCGCCGCAGGCGGTCCCCTGACAATGGCCCACGTCGTCGGCATCATCGCCCGATAGAAAGACAATTCCACCGGCACCGGCCGCGGCAGCGCGGGAAGCGCCTCGGAATGGACCCCCGCCGGTCCCCAGGGCGATGTCGCATTCATCGGGCACGCCGTTGGTGTTGCAATCCTGGCTGAATTGCACAATCGGCCCCATAAACAAGACCGAAACATTGCCCGGTGTGAGGTCGTGAGCGGTGGCGATGTCGGGAAGCCCGTTCTGATCGAAGTCCTCCGAGACGACCGAGATTGGCGATATACCCGTGGGGAATTCAACGTGGCCTCGAAACGTCCCGTCTCCGCGGTTCAGCAGCACCGAGACAGTCGTGCCCGGAACCAACACCGTCCCACGATTGGCCACCACCAGGTCCAGGTGCCCGTCTCCGTCGAAATCCTTCGCCGCAACGGACTCCGGGCCAACGCCCACCAGGAGCTGCCCGCCAAAGGAGAACGCGCCCGACCCGTCGTTGAGCAACACCCGGACGCTGTTCGACCCGGTATTGGCCACTGCGAAATCAAGGTCCAAGTCGCCATCAAAGTCACCCGGGGCAATGGACACGGGCCCGTTTCCGGCGGCAACGTTGACGGCCGGGGCGAACGTGCCGTCCCCATTGTTCAACAATATCGAAACGGTGTCGGACTGTTTGTTGGCCACCGCCAAGTCGAGCCCGTTGATGCCGTCCAAGTCCTCCATGACAACGTGTCGGGGCGTATCTTGAACGGCATAGGTCACTGCCCCGGCAAAGGTCCCATCGCCGTTGTTCATCAGCACCGAAACAATGAACACCCCCATCGGGTTGACGTTGCGACTGGTCACCGCCAGATCGGGGCCGTTCACACCGTCCAGATCCCCGGCAGCGATCGACAAAGGACGATCTCCCAACGTGAGCAGGGTTCCGCCGTCTACAAAGGTTCCGTCACCGTTGTTCAGCAAGATGGTCACGGTGTCGTTCTTGGTGGCCGCCGCTATGTCCATGCCCAAGATGCCGTCGAAATCGGCCAGGGCAACTGAAAATACCTCCCTATCGGTGGCATAGGGCACCGCCGTCGCCAAGGTCCCATTCCCGTTGTTCAGAAGCACCGAGACGTTGCGGTCACCGCTGTTGGCTGTGACCAGGTCCAGCCCGGGGGCTCCGTCCAAGTCTCCGGCCACCAGAATAACGGGCGCGGCGCCGACCGGATTGCTCATCGGCGCCCCGAAGCTCAGCGCCGGCGTCAGATCGCAATCGTCCGGTATGCCGTTGCTGTTGCAGTCGCTGGCCATGCCGCTCAGAATCTCAGTGGCATCGTCGATCCCATTGTCATTGCAGTCGGCCGCCAGGATGCTCGACTCAGCCCCTAGAAGACCTGCCAAAGCCACCATCATTATCGCGGCAACTCGGCGTGTGTTTCGTTCCTGGTCAATGCGTACAGCCGATGTGGCCAGTGACACGCGGCCATTGTTCGCAAGGACGGGTTTGCGCCCATGCGTGATGATCGCAACCATCCATGCAGCTACAGCAATCACCTGTTCAAAAAGCATAGTCGGTTTCCTTTGTCGGCCCGGTGTGATGGAATGGATTCATGCCCGCGCCTCGCGGGGCCGCTCGATCACCCATTCGTCTCCTCATAGTCTATGGGCCTCTGCACGCTCATCT
>JBHHVM010000426.1:0-3425 GCA_046754265.1 Phycisphaerae bacterium | reverse complement strand
TGCCGGATGGGCAGTTGCAAGCGGGCATCGCTCAGGCCCCAACCCCACATCGGCGCTCAATACTTCTCCGAAGTGGCCAGGTCGAAGCCTTCGTGGTTGGGATTGAGTTTCGCGTCGCGGTACTCGGCCCGGCAGGCGTAGCAGGCGGTCAGCTTTCCTATCAGCAGGTACAAGACCAAGTCGATGAGAATGGCCAGGAGCAGGACGCCGTAGGCGATGGCGGCGTGGGTGGTCAAAGTGGCCACGCTGATGACGCCGGCGATGAGGACCACGGCCAATCCGATGCCCGGGGGGAAATCTTTGCGGACGAACAATTCTTCGCAACTGCAGAGGGGGCACTTATCGATTCTGCTGTGGTGACGGATCGCGTCATCGATGTGGACCGGATGTTCGACCCGGCAGCGGGGGCAGCGGATGGTGGAGGCGGATTCTTCGAGTGGTTCGTACTCGATGATGGCGACGCAGGACTCGGTGGGGCAGTGAAATCGGATTTGCATGGGTTTGTCGCGGGTCGGTCAGCTAGATGGTTTCCAAAGATGCGTTCACGACAAAGACGCCAGGACATAGTGCGGCCTTTGGCTGCCCGCAACGAATGAATTGCACTGCTCCATCGGGTCAAGTGATTATTTGACGGGCAGTCACTCTTTCCACGGTGCAACGCGCGAACGGGTTTATACAGCGCCGTCGAGATTCTGTCATGGGGTAGTCGGGGGCGAGGGTCGGGTGAGGTTTGAGGGCCCGTTGCGTTGGTTGTGTCTTGCGGATGGGCTGGGTGAATAGGTGTGCTCGATGAAGCTGCCGAAGGTGTTTTCGGGTCATTCGCGAAGGGCAACGGCTCGAATCGGTCATGCGGCGGAGCGGATGGCTGCCTCGTGACAATAGGCCGGTGTGGACCGTAAAGAACCGGTGACCGAAGCGGGTTCGACGGGCTGACCAAACAACAAAGCCTCGCAAGTTCTTACCTTGCAAGGCTTTGGAATCGAGGCCGACGGGAGTCGAACCCGCAACCACCGGATCGACAGTCCGGTACTCTAACCAATTGAGCTACGGCCCCTCTCATTGTTTCGGGCAGCCGCCATCGGGTCGTTCCCGATGGGCCGGGTGATGATAGCCCCACTTGGGCTCCTGTCAAGCGAGCCCCGGGACAGGTTGAATCGTCGCCACGCCCGGCGTAGGGTACGGCCCTCGAGGTCAACCGGCCCAGGTGCAAAGGGCCCGATACCGAACGCCGGAATTCCATCGTGAAACCCAACGCCAAGGCAGCGCTATTGCTGGGCCGTTTCGTGTTGCTCATCGGCCTGTTGCTTGGGCCGTCCGCCGTCGCCGCCGGACCGGCCGCTGAGATAGGCCGGCTCCTGGCCAAGCTGCCCGAAAGCAACGTCGAAGTCGCGGCCATCGTCGTCGATCTGGAAACCGGCCGGACCCTGTTCGAGTTGAATGCCGACACGCCGCTGCTGCCGGCCAGCACCGCTAAATTGTTTGTCCTGGCTGCGGCCGTGGATCGGCTGGGGCCTGAATTCGCGTTTCACACTCGTTTGGCGAAACTCGGGTCCGACCTGGTGCTGATCGGCGATGGTGATCCAGCCCTCGGCGATGCTCGGCTGGCCAAGGCCCGTGACCAAAAACCGGATGCGGTGTTCGATCGCTGGGCTGCCGTCCTCACTTCGGCCGGCTTGGCCTCCATCGACGGTGACGTGGTCGTCGACGATTCGATTTTCGACGATCAGTTCCTGCACCCCGAATGGGATCCGCGAGACCACAAGAAATGGTACGCGGCGCCGGTGGGGGGGCTCAACTTTAATGATAATTGTGTGGACATCACGCTTGTGCCCGTCGAGCGGGCCGGCGATCCGGTCTTGTGGAGCAGCGTGCCCCGGGCCGACCTGATCGAAGTGGTCAACCGGTGTAAGTCCGGCGGCAAGGGCTCGGCCCTTATCGATCGGCCCAAGCCGCAGTTTCGCTTTGTCATCAGCGGGCGATGTAACAAGCGTTGGCCGTTTCCTCCGGTGCCGGTCCCCGACCCGGGTCTGTTGACCGCATCGGCTCTGGTCACCGGCCTGCGCGATCGCGGGGTCACTATCGGCGGGCAGATCGTGCGTCGCCGCGTGCGAGCTTTCGACGGGGCTGTGTCGGACGACTGCCAGGTTCTGGCAGAAGAACGGACACCGCTTGGCGACGTGCTGCGTCGAACCGGAAAAAACTCCCAAAACATGTTCGCCGAAGCCTTGATGAAACGCCTGGGCTATGAGTGGGCCAGGAAGCAGGGGTATCCAGTGCCGCAGGGTACGTGGGAAGCCGGCCAATCGGCGCTGCGGGATTTCGTCCAACAATCCGGGATCGACGATCACGGGCTCATCATGGCGGATGGTTCGGGTTTGAGCCGCAAGAACCGGGCTACGGCTGCGGCGCAGGTGGCGCTGCTGCAGTTCATGTATCGGCACCGGCACCGCGATTTATTTGTCGGCTCGTTGTCGCAGGCTGGCGTCGATGGGACGCTGCGCAAGCGACTCAAAAAGCTGCCCGGGCGGGTTTATGCCAAGACGGGTCTGCTGCGCGGCGTGCGGGGCTTGGCCGGTTACGCCGTGACCCCTCAGGGTCGATGGCGTGCCTTTAGCGTGCTCTTTAGCGGCTTTAAGGGTCGGACCGGGCCGTTCAACGAGATACACGACAAGATCTGTCGCATCCTGGCTGCCGATTCGGCCGCGGCTTCCCGGTGAGTGTCATATCGGGGCATCATGGATCACAGCATACTCGAGGCGTATTGCTGCTGGTGGCGGCTGCTGCCCTGTGGAGCCTCAACGGGCTGTTGATCAAGGCCTTGCAATCGGCTGGGGCTGGGGGTTGCAGCATTGCCTGCGGGCGATCGCTGTTTGCAGCCGCGTTTTTGGCGCCCTGGGCGCTGCGGCGCTGGAGGCCTATTGCGGACAAACCCTGGGTGGCGGCGACGGTGCTGGCCTTTACGGCGATGACCCTCAGCTTCGTGCTGGCCACCACGCTGACCACCGCAGCCAATGCCATCATCCTGCAGTACACAGCCCCAGCCTGGGTGTTCTTGTTGTCGCCGTTGATTCTGGCGGAACCGGCTGGTCGGCGTCATTGGGTGGCACTGTGCGGCGCCATGGCGGGGGTGGGCATCATTTTTGTTTTTGAGTTTGCCACCGAAGCTGTGGGGTTGGTGGTCGGGCTGGGCAGCGGGCTGGTCTTCGGCACGCAGACGGTGTTGATGCGTCGGGTGCGAGCGGTGAACCCCGTGGTGCTGGCGTTTATGGTCTGTGCGGGCTCGGGGATGGCGTTGCTACCGGTGGCTGGGCTCGTTGAAGCGGTGCTACCGACGAAGGAACAACTGTACCTGCTGGCCTTGATGGGGGCGCGCCGGCGGCCGCTTCGATGCCGGTGATGATGGCCCGCAGCTTCACCCCCGTTTC
>JBHHVM010000425.1:0-3429 GCA_046754265.1 Phycisphaerae bacterium | reverse complement strand
CTGGCAAACACTTCGACCCCGACGTGGTGCAGGCCTTTCTGCGCTGCGCCGATCAATTCAACGAGATCCGCACAGCCCACTGGCCCGACGTCGAGGAGCCGGTGCTGATCGGCACGCCCCTTTCGCAGTAGATTCACCGAAAGCTTCGTCTGACCAGGATCTACCCTGACAGCGCTATGAATCGTGTTCGGGCTCCTAAAGTGCCCGTCCGGCAAGTTCCGTAAGGGCGGTGTTGTGCGTGTTCACCCGGAGTCGCAATCCGTCTGCCGCCACCACGCGGGTCACGGCAAGGAACATGCTGGTAAGTGCCCGGTGCGGTTGCTGGGCCTTTACCAGGCCCGGTCTTCAGACCGGGTTGACGGGTTGGGGGTCATCCCTGCCCATGCAGCTTCAGCGGCATTCTCGATGTCGGGCTTCAGCCGGCGGTTTGAAAGCCTGACCCCGATCCCATGACGCCTGTGACCCAGAACATTCATCTACCGCTCGGCACGCCACGTCGAACAGCCCGGTGAAACCGGGCTTCAGAAAAAAAGGGGAGGGCGGAGCCATGGCCAACCCGCCGTAAACGGCGGGCCTAGTCCGACAGCGCCGGCTCGTGGTGCTGGGCCAGCAACGGAAGCTCAAAGCGCTGCCAGACTCTACGCCCCGATATCGATCGGTACTCGCAGGGCGACGTCGTTACGGGCGCGCTCGCGGAATCGCAGGTAGCCCACCGGGCGCTGACCTTCGGGAACGGCGGGCATGTCGCCGTCCAGGCTGTATTCCA
The DNA here is from genome assembly GCA_046754265.1 of Phycisphaerae bacterium. Lineage (GTDB taxonomy): Bacteria > Planctomycetota > Phycisphaerae > UBA1845 > UBA1845 > OFTM209. The sequence continues at coordinate 2,663 of JBHHVM010000425.1, read as the reverse complement.
TTCTCACCGGGACGCTGGGGTACAGGCGGAGGTTGGACGCGTCGCCCTGGGTGACCTCGATGTCGATCGGTTCAGCCAACAGTTGGTCGATCTTGACGGTGATGGGGGTTTCGCGTTCATCGTCGGCCACGGCGAACCCGCCGATGATGCGCACCTTGATCTTGGAGCCGGGCTCCACTTGGACTTGGCCTTTCAGGGAGCGGTTGCTGAATGCGTCGCTGAAGACCTCTTGGCCGTCGGCTTCGATGGAAACGGCGATGTCGGTGGTGGTGGCGTAGGCGTCGGGGGTCATCTCCAGTTCGAGGCGTATCTGATCGCACGCGGCATCGACGGTCAGCTTGTAGGTCAACTCATCCTTCAAGCCGTTGAAGGCGTCATCCTTCTGTGTTCTGAAGCCCTCCAGCCGTCCATCAACCCGGACCGGCACCGGCGTCTCGAAGAGGTTGGTGACGGTCAGCTCGCCGGCAAGGTCGTCGGCGTCGCCGTCGGTGATGCTGGCCGGTTCGGCGTGCAGGCCGAAGAAGCGCACGTCCAGGTCGAAGGGCCATTGCTTGTCGGGTCGGTCGGCCACGACGGGGACTTCCCATAGGCCGGGGATCAAATCGCGGGACACGACCCAACGGGCTTGTCGTTTGCCGGATTCGGTGTTCAATCGGTTGGACCGGACGCGGTAGCGCCTGCCGGTCGGATCGTAGATGCGTTGGAAATCAGCCTTGGAGGATTGCCCGTCCGGTGCCGAAAGCGTCAGATGCATGGCAGAAGCCCCCGGAGGGACGGCCAGGAAGAAGCGCTGGGGTTTCCAGCCGTTGACGACTTGATCCTTGAAGCTGCGGGCAAAGTCGTTGGCCGGGCTGAATCGATAGGGCACGATGACCGTGTTGAGCAGGCGAAAGGCCACCAGCCCGTCGTGCAGGGCTTCGACCACGCCCACGTGCAACCCCGGGTCGGTCAGGGCGGCGACGTCGTATTCCACGTGGATGCGGGCGGATTGTTCGCTCCGCAGATAGGTGCTCTGCTGGTTGACTTTGCACCAGGGTGCGTTGGAGCGCAGCTCGAACTTGCGGGTAAAGCCGGTCCGCTGGGCCATGTCCACGCCGGGGGCAAACACCGGCGTGACGGTGAAGGACTGCCTTTCGGTCGGCAGGTGCGTGGTTCGCCAATAGGCTGCCCGGGACTGGCCGTCGTGGGCCAGGGGGCTGGGCGTGGTGATGTCGTAGCCGATCACCGGGTCGTCGGCTGAGGCGGCGACCAATTTGTCGAGCAGCTCAGCAGCGGCCGGCAGGTCGGGCTTGCCGATGCCCACGTCGAGCGGGGTGGCCCCGGGTATGGACCGGGCAGTGGCTGTCAACGCCTGGCGAACATCCCGGGCCCGGATGGGCACGCCGGGGTGCCGCTGCATGGCATCGCTGACCAACAGGGCGCACAGGCCTGCTGCGTAGGGGCTGGCCATGCTGGTGCCCGCCCAATAGTCGCCCCGGCGGACCCAGCGCGGCACGGTCGAACTGGACCAGCCGGGAGCGGCCAAGTCGGGCTTGTCCAGCTCGCCTCCGCGGGAGCTGAACACCGTGACCACGGCTTGGGTCATGTCGTAGCCCTGCACGTCGCGACCTGAATCGGCCGCCAACATGGCTGCCACGGTAATCAGCTCGGTGGCGGCGGCCGGCGTGCCCACGCTGGAGAGCCCCGGACCCTCGTTGCCGGCTGAGGTGCAGAAGATCAGGTTGGGGTTGGCCCGCATGATCTTGTCGAGGGCTTGGTCGATGTCGGAGTCGCCGTCGATGACCGACTCGACGCCGAACGAGAGGTTGCACACCACCTGCACGCCGTGTTCGTGGGCGTAGCGGGCGGCGTATTCCAGAGCCGACCTGATGCTCTCGGTGGTGGAGATAGCGCCGATGGCGTTGTTGCTGATTTTCAGGCCCAGGACCTTGGCGCCCGGGGCCAACCCGTTGAACCCGTCCTGGTTGTTGATGCGATACCCCGCGGCGATACCTGCCACGTGCGTGCCGTGGGCCCCGTCGTCGTAGACCAGCACGACTTTGGATTGGCGCAGGAAGATGTTGACCGCGAACGTCACCGGAACGATCTGCTTTTCGGGTCGCTCCCGAAACAAGGTGAACGTGTCGAAATCCAAACGGTAATTCCGTAGCGGCTTTTCGTCGGCGAAGCTTCGGTCCAAATCGGTGTCCACCAGGCACAGAGCCTGGTCGTCGCCATCACCGGTCAGGGCGGTGACGCAGACGGGGAAGCGGTCGTCGGTGGTGCCGTTGTCGTTAAGGTCCGGTACGTCGCTGTTGACAAAACGTTTCTCCTGGATGTAACCGAACCAGAATCGCCGCGGTTCGTCCCCGCCCGAGGTAAGCGACGGCAACTCATAACCGATGGGCCCGCCGTCTGCGGCGTGGTCGATGACTTTCCCGCTGGATGCATCCACCCGGACCCGGTGCAGCTCGATGTCTCCCTGGCCGGTGAAGTCCTGCACGTCGATGACCTTGGTTTGGCCGTCGGGCGTGACGGTCAGCCCGGGGATGGAGGGATCCACGCCGGTATCCAGCACAGCCACGACCACACCCCGCCCATCGCTTTGAGGCCTGTCGGCCAGGAATTGATCCACCCGGCAGGTCGAGAGCGACAATTGGCTCCACGATTCAGCCCGCGAGGGG
>JBHHVM010000424.1:0-3458 GCA_046754265.1 Phycisphaerae bacterium | reverse complement strand
GCCTCAGCCAGGATGCGATGCTCTTCGGCGGTTGCCCGGGCCTCTTCCGCTTCCTTACGGGCGCGGCTCTGTTCGCGCTCCGCCGCTTCGGCGACCTGTCGTTGTTGGACCTCGGCCATGCGGGCACGGGTCTGGTTGGCGTACATGATCCATAGGGCGAGGGTCGACGCGCTGACCAGCAGGACGAACGCAGCCACCACGGCCACCGGTAGCTTATAGCGGCGGAGGGTCTTCTTGAGCACATACCAACCGCTGTCGCGGCGGGCTTCGATCGGTTGGCCTGACAGGTAGTTGCCCACGTCGCGGCCCAGTTCGCCGGCGCTCTGGTAGCGCCGCTCGCGCTCCTTGGACAGCGTTTTGAGCACCACCGTCTGAAGCTCATCGTCGATGGGGCATTGGCCGGGGCGCAGGCGCTTGCTGGATCGCTTGGTGATTCCTGAAGCCACCTTCCACTGCCGGCTTGGCGGGGTGGGGGGCGTCTGCTCGATGTGTTTGAGCACCTTTGCCATCTGGCCTACGACCGGATACGGGTAGTGCCCGGTCAGAATCTCGTAGAGGATCACACCCAGGGCATACACGTCGGTGCGGATGTCGATCTCATCGGGGTTGCCCCGGGCCTGCTCGGGCGACATGTAGGGCAAGGTGCCGACGACCTGGCCGGTGACCGAGACCAGCGATTCGACGGGGCTGGCCAACTGCTTGGCCAGGCCGAAGTCCAGCACCTTGGGAACTCCGCCGGTGTCCACGATGATGTTGGACGGCTTGAGGTCGCGGTGGATCACGCCGCGCTGATGGGCGTAGTTTACCGCGTCGCACACCGTGCCAAAGAGTTTCAGCGCATCTTCCAGGCCCAGCTTCTTGTCCCGCACGAACTGGCGCAGCGGCACACCGCGGACGTAGTCCATCACGCAGAACTGGCGGTCGTCGAGCGTGGTGCCGGAATGGAAGATGCCAATGATGTTGGGATGTTTGAGTTGGCCCACCAGTTCGATTTCGCGCTCGAAGCGCTTGCGGGCCGACTTGGAGGCGTACCGTCCGTCCAACAGGAGTTTTATGGCCACCTTGCGCTTGGTGGATGTCTGCACGGCTTGATAGACCACGCCCTGACCGCCCCGGTGCAATTCCCGGACGATCTGGTAGCCCTCGATATCGGGGATGGCGTTGGCCCGCCGTCCCTTGCCGGTTGGATCGATCGGCACGGTGCCGTCGGCGTCGGTGGGAGCTTCCAATGCCCAGCCCACCTGGCCCAGGTACGATTCGTTACGCTGATATTCCGCCAGGGCGGCCTTGCAGCGGTCGCATTCTGCAAGATGGGCCTCCCATCGCTTCCTCTGGGCCGGGTTAAGTGAGTCGTTCTCGAATCGGGGCAAGTCGTCGTGGGCCAGACACTCGGACATGGCGAGTCCATTGTACCGGCCAAGCGATCCGCCTCAAACCCTTGTTTGGGGGGCTTGAGCAGGGCGGTTCGCCCTATGCCACGTTTATGACCCTCACGTCGAGCAGTTTTTCGGGGCGGGGATCAGGCAGATGAACTCCAGGGGGTCGGGGCCGGTGTTTTGGAACTGGTGCATGGCGTTGGCGGGGACGTAGATGGCGTCGTTGGCGCGGAAGGGTTTGTCGCCGTCGTCGGCTTTGAGGAGGCCGGTGCCCTTGAGGATCAGCACCTCGTGTTCGTAATCGTGGCGGTGGTGGGGCGAGTGGCCGCCGGGTTCGACGGTGAAGTGCCGCATGTGGAAGTTGGGGGCACCTTCGTCGGGGCCTATGAGCATCCGCATCTTGATGCCCTGGGCCCCTTCCATGCCGACGGGCCCCTGATCGTGGTCTTCAATGGCTTTGACCTTCATGCCGGGTGCTCCATTTTCTCACCGGTTGAAAACCGGTGCCACACTGTGTCTTCAACTCGAAACTCGAACTCGTCTTTATGCTTCCCCCGGCTTAAAGGTCCAAGAGGTGGTTACGGTCTCGTATTCCAGCAACTCATCCGGCGAAAAGTAAAGCGCTATTTCCGTCTCAGCCGATTCGGGTGAATCGCTGCCGTGTACCAGATTGTACGTCTTGGAGGCTCCGTAGTCGCCGCGGATGGTGCCGGGCTCAGCTTCGTAGCCGAACGTCCTGCCCATCATCTTGCGGGAGATGGCGATGCAGCCCGGGCCAGTCAGGACCAGCACCACGACCGGGCCTGCGGTGATGTATTCGATCAAGCCGGGATAAAAGGGCTTGCCCTTGTGCGGGGCATAGTGTCGTTCAGCCAAGTCGGTGGAAATCTGCATCAGCTTCATCGCCGCCAAGGTCAGGCCTTTGTCTTCAAAGCGCTGCAGGATACGTCCAATCAATCGGCGGTGCGTACAATCGGGTTTGAGGATGATCAGCGTTTTTTCGGTCACGAGTTTGGTTCCTTCAATGTGCGGTGCGTGCGTGCACAGTATACGGATTCATCGTGGCGGACGGGGAGTGACACGGTGTGCCCAATCGAGAGACGGCAAAGCAGTCCGCCACCATGATCTGCCGGCCCGGTTCCGCCAAGCCAGTGCGAAACCATAGGGCAACAGGCGTGGGCCGACAATCGGTGGACGGGCGCCGGGCCTGGGCGCAAGGCTGCTCCGGTCTGCTGCCCGGGATGGCTGAGTCGTGGGTGGCGGTCTGGGATCAGGGCGACCCGACGGGAAGCTACCGGTCTTGGGCGGCAAAAGTCTGTGAATTACCTGAGTTGAGGGCCGAAAGGGCCATATATAGCGGCCCGGTTCCACGCGATCCCCCAAATATGGACCATCGGGTGTGAATTGCCCGCGGCCGAAAGTGTGGCGCAAAAATTGTCCCATCGCTAAGTTCAAACAGGTTCGGGGGTTAGGTCATTTCGGCAAAAAAAGTTGCGATTGAGTTTGACGCGCCCTACATATTGAGGTAATTAGAAGGATGTCGCCTACATCTTGGGGCATGGTTGCCGCATTTCGGCGGTGGCTGACAATTCGGACATGAACGCGGGTTGGCCGGGACGGCAAGGGTATATCTGGAGCCCGAGGTCTGCGCGTTCGGGCGGGTTGGTTCGGGTGTCGACGCGGCGGAACTGGTTTGGGTTTACTCAAAATAACGCTGGCGAGCTTCGGTTGGAATCGCCGGTTGCGGTGCGGAGGAAAACATGTCGGGTACGTTCACGGATCGGGTGACGGGCGTCATGGATGACGCCACGCAGCAGGAGGTGCAGTTGTGCGAAAACGGCCTGCGCGTCCTTGAGGCACGGTATCTCAAGCGGGACGGGCGGGGACGACTGACCGAGACTCCTGCCGAGCTGTTTCGCCGGGTGGCCTGCGCGGTGGCCGAGGCGGAACGGCTTTACGGTGACGATCCCGGCGTTCGCAGCGACTGGGAGGATCGATTCAATGCGTTGATGACCTCGGCCCGGTTTATGCCCAACAGCCCGACGCTGATGAACGCCGGGCGGGAGATGGGCATGCTCAGCG
>JBHHVM010000423.1:0-3473 GCA_046754265.1 Phycisphaerae bacterium | reverse complement strand
GCATTTGCAACCCTGATTCACCGTATCGTAGGTCAATGGCTGGAGACGAATAGGCCTATGCCCAATATCCTGCCCGCGCCCGCCATCCTGGCATCGCTGATGCGCGGTGAAATCGAACGCTTCATGGCCTCGGCCAGGGTGCGAAGCGAGGTGGACCTCAACACCCGCAAACGCTCCCACCGCCGCTACCACCGCTCTTGGCCTCTGCTGGTCTCCGACGCCCAAGGCATAACCGAAGTCAGCGCCGCCCTGCACGACGCATCAGCCATGGGCATCGGCTTCTTGTGTGACGCGTCGCTCGAGGTCGGCAGCCTGGTATTCATCAAGCTGTTCTGGCTCGAAGACTCCGGCCTACGCGTGCCCGCCGTCGTCAAGCACATCAGCGACCACCGTCGAGCCACCCTCGTCGGCTGCAAGTTTGCCGTCGACGACCCCGCCGCCTGCGCTGCCGCGTACGCCGATCGACAATGGTACGACCACTGACAGCCTAACCGGCGTTCCGGTGCCGGTCAGCGCACGGCCAACGACGCCACCACGGCCATGCGGTCGCATTCCTCGTTTTCCGGATGACCGGCGTGGCCCGGGACGTATTCGAAATCGACCTGATGCCGATCACAAGCGGCCAGGAGTTGTTGCCATAATTCCGCATTCTTGACCGGGCCGGATTTGCCTTTGGGGCCTCTCCGCCAGTTGTTTTTGATCCAGCCGGGCATCCACTCGGTCATGCCTTTGATAACATATTGACTGTCGCTCACCACCTGGACCCGCAGGCCGTTTTCTTGAAGGGCCTCCAAACCCTCGATCACCGCGGTTAGCTCCATGCGATTGTTGGTGGTGCGGGCTTGGCCTCCTGAATCCTTTTTCTCCCGACCGCTGGGCACGTGCCGCAGAATGTAACCCCAGCCCCCCGGGCCCGGGTTGCCCGAGCAGGCTCCGTCGGTAAACAAGATGACATCGTACGGCTCAGCCATGTCGGCCAATCATTCAGGGGCAGTTTTTCGCAGGCGTGTAGATAGTCGCGGATCGATGCCGGCGTCAAGCGCGCGGATCGCGCCTGGGTTGGCCCGTCGTGTTCAATTGATCGTGAACGTGATGGAGGCGGTTTGCCCGGCCAGGGTCACGACGGTGACGGCATAGGTCGTGCCGTCGGCGCGCAGGGCCGGGGCCACGCTGGGAACGCTGAACCCCGGCGCATCGGGGAAGCGCATCAGGTCGCTGCTGGAATAATCGCCGTAAGTCACCGGCGACGAGATGGGCGTGACGACGGTGTCGCCCTCGGCGTCATCTTCGACGTTGCTGATGACGGCATAAAGAAATCCACCTGACTGGCCGTCCTCGATCAAGTGGAGTTGCTGGAGGGGGCCTACGGTCCACGAAATCGTTGGAAACGAAGGGCTGCCGCTCAAAGAGATCTGGGCGGCTGAGGCGTCGGCCGTCAAGACGCCGCCGGTTGTGGAGACGAAGGTAGTGTTGAACGTTCCTGTCGTCGGCGAATCGCCCCCCGATGCACCTCCCCCAGCCGAGGGGTCGAATTCACAGAAGGCTGCCACGTTGGGGTCGGGCTGAAAGCGCCGATCCGGCTGTTGCTCGGCCAGGCATTTTTCGGTCTTGGCACCGGACAGGATGTCGTTGATGGACACGGCCACGGAGGGCAGGAAGGTGAACACGCTGAATCCGAATCGGCCCACTTGGCTTATAATCTCCTGACCGAGGCTGAAGTCTTCGCCGTCGTTGTTCAGGAACGCGTCGGTGTTTTGGCCGAGCACCATGGCGTTAACCGTACCGGCGGTGAAGCTGATGACGGCCACCACGCCACCCAACAAGGCGATTTCGGGGCCTGCGAACACGGCCAAGCCCAAGCCCAAAGCGGTGACTGCCGTCGCGCCCAGATTGGTGCCCCGCCCGGCGAAGCGGCGCAAGTCACCGACCACCTCGCCGAAACAATCTCTGACCGCCTGGCCACTGGCCCCTTCTTGTGCCAATTGAAGGCACTCACTCGTCGTACGCAGGCTCAGCAAGCCTTTCAACTCGGGGTCGGCCAGCATTCGCTTGCCGGCTGGGCTGTTCAAGGCGGCCTGTTGAAGCCCATCGAGCATCGAAGCCAGCCAGCGGTCGGCAAACTGTAGGTCAGCGGTAGTCAGTGTCGCTTGACCTCCGCCGGGCAATTCCACGGTGATAGGTTGGCCGTTTTCCAATTGGGCGATGGTGGCTTGTAGGTCGCGAATCTGCTCGTCGATCAAAACGAGGCCTGATGTGCCGGTGACTGCGCCGGGGAAGTCCGCTTCGATTTGGGCCAAGTCGACCCGGACAGCCTGTAGTTCTTCGATCGTGGTTTGCAGATAGAAGACTACGATGGTGCCCGGCTCCAGGTTTTCGACTTGCGGCAAGTCGTCAATGAACAGTGATGCTTGACCAGTCAGGCCTTTGACCGAGACGGATACTTGGCCGGCGCTGGTCTGCCCGGTGGTCAAATCCATCAAGGGCGGGGCAGCGATGCGGGTGCTGCCGTTTTGCGTATCCACGCCCTCTACGGTGACGGCGAATCCGTTGGGGCCGCTGAATTCCACCTCGATGATCGAACCTGCGGAGATGCCCGGGTGAGACACCGTCACCAACCCGCCCGGGGCCACCGAACTTGAGGACAACGTCAGGCTGCCGGAGCCCGGCTTGCCCCCACCGCCTCCGCCGGCGCCTCCACCAGACACCGAAACCGTGCAGCCGGTCCACAGCGACAAGTGGGTCATTAGCAGGATGCATAATACGGTTGTCACCGGTCTGTCAGTGGAATTTGTCACGGGTTTTTCTCCGACGCGATTGCGATGGGTTCCGAGTTCAACAGACGGGTGAGTCCTTACGATGCCATCCGGCCCGAACGGAATAACCGATAGGTGACCACGTTGGTCCGTCCGGTGATACGGGTGGCAACCCGGTTAAAGCTCCACTGACTTGGCCGCTTCAAGAAAGGCACGGACCTTGGCGGGGTCCTTGGTTCCCGGGCGCTGCTCGACGCCGCTGGCCACGTCCACCCAGGCTGGGCGGACCAATCTGATGGCGTTGGCCACGTTTTTGGAGGTCAATCCACCGGCCAGCACGAGCGGCGGCCAGTCGTCAAAACAACCGGCCTGCCGCCGGTCGGCAATCAGTTGCCAGTTTAGCGATTGACCCGTCCCGCCAAGCTGGTCCGTCGCGGCTGCGTCCAGCAGGATCAGATCGGGGCGGGCCGGTGAGACTTGGTCAAGCCACTCGTCGGTCTGCTCCACAAAGGATGCATCTGCCACGTGGCGGACCGCAACGGTTTGCAGGCCCAGTTCGCTCAGGCTGGTGAGGGTGTTGCCGGTGACTTGCCCGTACATTTGCACGCCCTGGAATCGACCCGTCTTGGCCAGGCCCTGCAAAGGCGACGGCAGTTGCCCGCCGGTGAAATCGGCCAGGGCCCACACTTCGACGGTGTCGGGGACACCGTCAAGAATCGA
>JBHHVM010000422.1:0-3500 GCA_046754265.1 Phycisphaerae bacterium | reverse complement strand
ATTCGGCCCAGGGTGAGATGCGGGGCCATCATGGCAAACGACACGTAGCACAACGCGCCGACGCCCATGGTGTTGGGCGACCCAAAAGGAAACAGGACGTTGGATGCCGACGACGTGGCTACGCCCTTGGGCTGAAACATGTCACAGAGTGACAGTTCGAAAGCACCCCGGCCGGTGTAGATGGACACCGCTTCGGGGCCTGATTCCGCCTTGATGCGGTTGAGATGCTCGACGATCAGGTCGTAGGCTTGATCCCAGGTGATGGGCTCGAACTGGTGCGTGCCTTTGGGCCCGACGCGCCGAAGCGGGTGCTTGAGCCGGTGTTCGGAATAGACGATTTCGGGGGCGTGATCGCCCCGGCGGCAGATCATCCCCAGCGGATGCGAGTCGTTGGCCCGGATGTTGACCAGTTTGCCACACTCGACTTGCACGTCCACCCAACAACCGGCTGGGCATATGCCGCAGATGCCCTGCTTCCACTGCGTACCCTGCTGCTTCTTGGGGGTCGAGGCTTCATCGGGCCTTGTTGCCCGGGATTCAATCGTGGACATGCGACGACCCTTCGTATCGCCAAAACCAACAACGCGCGAGTTTCATGCCGGAAGACGCCCGTAACAATGTCGAGGGTCAGCCACCCATTGTCAACAAGGGGCGTATGAAGGGTCCAAGAGCCGATGCGCCGGACGCGGCTTGGATTTCACAACTTGGTCGGTGCATTGGGGTTTTTGATCTGGAAGGTTTGATAGGCTGAGCACGTTTCGGGGTTTCCGCAGCAGACGTCGCGGACGTACTCGTAGTAGACGTTGGGCGGCTCGCCGTACTCCTGCTTCAAGGAGCATTTGACCGCGATCCGCGGCTTACTCTTTCGGCCGCCGCCCAGAATGAACGATTGGATGTAGACCTGGTTCTTTCCGGCGAAACATTTCATCTGCCGGTTCAGCCGCTTCTCCAACTCGGTGAGATTGCAGGCCAGTTCCTCAGCCGTTATGTCGGGCTGTTTTCCTTTCTCTTCCCAACTGGTGTTGAGCGCCTTGGAGATGGCCTCGTCCAAGGCCTGCTGTTCCAGAGGGTACTCCAGCACCCCGGCTGCCCCCATCTTCATGGCCACGGTTTGGTAGGCACCTGCTCCGCCCGAGGCCAACAGCAAGGTCGGCACCTTGGCTCGTTCCTGCTGCATGTGCCGCAAAAACTCGAAGGCGTCCATGCGCTTGCCGTTGACACCCGCCAACACCAACTGGGGCCTGGCCTTGGCCAGTGACTTGACCGCCTTGCGCACATCCGAGACCGCCTGCACCTCGTGGTGGTCGCCGGCCTGCTTTTCCAGGGTTTTTCGGGCCGACCGCTCCGGGTGCAAGATCAGGATGCGGGCCATTGGGTGAATCTCCGCGGGCGCACGGGGCAAGCCCGCCCGAGGCTGGGCGGTGGTCCCGAACTAGCCGCGATGGAGGGCTGCGGCTTATTCCAGAGTATGTTAGTAACGATGGGTCGGCGAATCAACGGCGAGCGGTCCTGGAGCGTTTTACCGGGTGCATGACAGAATCGGCGGGCACAAGAACGTGGGGCACATCGTTGTTCCGCGCGAGTCCGGGCGCGCCGGGATTGACCTGCCGTTTTGGCTCGTGGATAACGCGGTATACCACGGCCTGGCTTGGCCAGACCGTGCCACCCCTGCCCTACTTTGGGCCGCGTAAACTGTCATGCACGCCGTTTTACCGGACTGGGGTCCCTTGCTCCGGGATTGACCCTTTGCGGCTGGTCAGCCTAACATCTCAAGAGCGGAGGCGCGGCGGGCGTGGCTGGGCAGCCTTCAAGACCTCACCCGCAGCGCCGCACGGGAGGATTCGGCGATGTCCGAGCCCGTAGTGGCCGTTTGTCCCAACTGCATGCAAAAGTACAGGGTGGTCTCACAGAACCTGGGTCGGCGGGCGCTCTGCAAGCGGTGTGGGCAGCGCTTCAAGATTGCCGTCGAACACCCCATCGACGACGACACGATTTGCGGTTGGATCGCCGAGGCTGACCCGGCTGGGCACAGCGTGATGGGGGGGACCAGCATCTTTGGGGCTCGTGCTCCCGGGGAGAAGCCATCCGGGGCCCAATGGCATCGACCTCATCCGCCCGAGACGCCCCGCGTGGAATTCGCGCGCCTGGACCGCGGCGCCGCCATTTTTGAGTTCCCGTCTTCCCGGCTTGAAGACGCGGATTTGAGATGTTCCTTTCCGCATCGCTGCGTCCACTGCCTTAGCCCCAAAGAGCTGTCCATGCACTATGTGATCTGGGATGAGAAACTGCCGCGCCACGAGACTTTGCGCCTTCAGGAAGAGGAAATGCGCATGGTGCGCAGCCTGGACAAGTTAATTGAAGCGGACCCGCAGGGCTGGTTCGACGGGCTTGAGCCCATCGTGGTTCTGCCCGGGCCGTTCGATGAGCCGATGCCTTATTTCGTCTGTCATGAGTGTGGCGCCATAGGGGAAGTGACGGGACGGGTCCTTCAAGCGGACGAGACTGAAGTTTGCCACTTGCGCATCGCCAATCTGACCATTGCCCTGGACTTCTTTCGCAATAACGGCGGCAAAGGCCAGCCAGGTTACCAGCGCATCCTGGTCGCCCGACGCCAGGCCAAGGGCAAACAGTGGGAAAACCTACCCTATGCCGTGCGCGAACGGCTGTCACAATGGTTCACTCGCCAAACCGACGAGAAATTTATGGGGTTCTATGCCGACGATGATTTCAGCCGGGCCGACGCGGGCTTGGCCGGTGTGGTGCTCACCGATCGGCGCCTGGTGTTTAAGAAATACGGCGGCTGCCGCGAATACTCCGTACAGCAGGGGGGACGAATCCACGTCCAAGCCAACGAGAATCGGGCCAACGTGGAAATCTTCCAGGAGGGCAAGGACGACGCCGCTTGCACCACCAGGCCCCTGGCTGCGGGGGCCCTGATTCGCACGCTCGGCGAATTGGTCGGCCAGTGGGACGTCGCGGTGGATACCAACGGCACCGTCGTGTGACGGGCCGACGGTCGATCGGCCCACACCGCACGAGTCGGCCTCTAACCTGCCGGCTGCCCTTGGGCCCGCTCAAACAGCAACATCTTGGCCCCTTGCGATTCCAGGTGCGTGTTGTATCGCCACCCCTTAGCGGCCATGCGGTTGAGGTGCTGCTGGAGGAGCTCGCGGTAGGGGGTGTCAGCCCGGTTGTCGGGCCAGGCGGTGACCTGGTAGAGCTCTTGGTCGGCTGTCTTTCGGGGCGGGCGCTGACCGGCTTGGGCCCACCAACCGCCGGCAGCCAGCACCATGGCGGTGCAGGCAACGAGTCGTTTCGTTGTCATGGGGATGCCTCCTGAGGGACCGCTTGCTTCAGGCACATTGTTCAATCGCCTTCAGGGGCGCGGTTCGGATCGCCCATCGGCTTTCGCATGTCGCAGCACTAAGTAGAAACGCAGAATAACTCATTGAATCGCTGGGGCGTCATGAGAATCTCGCCCCCGCAGGTGACCGGAACGC
>JBHHVM010000421.1:0-3527 GCA_046754265.1 Phycisphaerae bacterium | reverse complement strand
ACGGCGGAGTATTGCGCCGCCTGTCACAAGCAGTTCATCGACGAAGAGGTCAACCAGATTGGCTGGGTGCAGTTGCAGAATCAGTACGACAATTGGCGCAAGAGCCGGTGGTATCACGAAGGAGACGCCACCAAGACGGTCACCTGCCGCGAGTGCCACATGCCGCTGGTGGACTCGACCGACCCGGCTGCGGGCGACGCGGGCGATTACAACCGGTCGCCCGATGACGGCAAACACCGGTCGCACCGGTTCCTGGCCGCCAATCAGGTGATGCCGCTATTGATGAAGTTGCCCGGGGCTGAGGAACACGTGGAATTGACCGAAGCCTGGTTGCGCGGTGAGATCGAAGTGCCCGAGATCGCCCACAAGTGGACGTCCGGGCCCGTCATTCGATTGGACGTCAATGCCCCCGAAAAGGTCGCCCCGGGCCAGCAGGTGGAAGTGCAGGTGGTTTTGACCAACAACAAGACCGGTCACGGTTTTCCGACCGGCCCGTTGGACATCATTCGCAGTTGGGTCGAGTTGACCGTCACCGACGAGCAGGGCAACGTCGTTTTCGAGACGGGCAAACCGGACGATCGGGGTCAGATGGACCCCAAGGCCCTGGTCTTCAAGGCTGAGGGCATCGACCGCTACGGCAACGATATCGACAAGCACAACCTCTGGGAAATGGTCGGGGCCCGATTCAAGCGGGCCATGTTCCCGGGGATGAGCGATGCGGAAACGTACTCGTTTTCGTGCCCGGGCCTGGTGACGCCGCCGGTGCAGGACGTGGACAACGATTCGAAGGACATGGCTTTTGCCGCGCCGACGGCGGTGACGCAATTGACTGTGACGGCGATACTGAATTACCAGAAGGCCGACGCGGTCTTTTTGGATCGCCTGTTCGGGGCTGAGGCGGGCATCCGCACGCCCATCAGCGAGCTGTCGCGAGACAGCCTGACGATTCGAGTGGAGCAGTAGATGGCCAAGCGCCCGACCAACAAGCGGCACCGATTGCTGATCCGATGGACCGTCGCCAGTGGGGCGGTGCTGGTGGTGGTGGCGGTCTGGGCGCTGGCCACCCGACCGGCGGGCGAATCGGAAGTCCTGCCGGGCGAGCGGGTGGAGGGTCTGACCGCGGTGCTGGAGCATGGCGGTCTGACCGAGGCGCCGCCGATTCGCTTTGAAGAGGTTGCCGCCCGGGCGGGCATTTCGTTTCGACATTTTCCGGGCCAGCGGGGTTCGGTGTTGCCGGAGGACATGGGTTCGGGCGTGGCCCTGGGCGATTACGACGGGGACGGGCTGATCGATGTGTTCCTGGTTAACTGGGCGGGTCCGCTGCTGGAGCCTCTGCCTCAAAACAGGGAGCAATCCGGCTGCCGGCTGTACCGCAATCTGGGCGACATGCGCTTTGAGGATGTCACCGAGTCGAGCGGGTTGGATTGGATTGCCTACGGCATGGGGGCAGCCTGGGGCGACTATGACGACGACGGCGATCTGGATTTGTATGTCACCGCCTACGGTGACAATGCTCTGTTCGCCAACGGGGGAGATGGCACGTTCGACGAGGTGACGTCGATCGCGGGCGTCAACGACCCGAGATTCAGTGCCGGGTGTTCCTGGGCTGACTACGATCGCGACGGAGACCTGGACCTGTACGTCTGCAACTACGTGGACTTTGTCTACCGCGAGCGGGACCGCAACATTCGCAAACAGCAATACTCCACGGAGCAACCCTATACGCTCAATCCGTCGGCCTATCAGCCGGTCGGCAACGCGTTGTTCCAGAATCGCGGGGACGGCACGTTCGTGGACGTTGCCCAGCAGGCGGGTGTGGCCGACGTCGAGGGACGAAGCCTGTCAGCCGCCTGGGTGGACATGGACCACGACGGCTGGCCCGATCTATACGTGGCCAACGACGTGTCCAACAACGGCGTCTTTCGCAACCTGGGCCGGGGGACTTTCGAGGACATCGGCCCCGGATCGCTGGCGGCGGATTATCGCGGCGCCATGGGCATCGCGGCCGGTGACTTCGACGACGATCTGGACCCCGATCTGATGATCACCCATTGGATCGCCCAGGAGAACGCCCTGTACCGCAACATGCGCTTCGACGCCAAGGTCGGCGACTCCAAGGCCAACAAGATTTGGTTCATGGACGCCGCCGACGAGTGCGGATTGGGTCAGACCGCCCTGGACATGGTGGGCTGGGCGACCGGGTTTGTGGACTTGGACAACGATGGGCGCCGGGACCTGTGGCTAGTCAACGGCAGCACGCTGGAAGAGGTTTCCGACCACAGCAAGCTAGTGCCGCAACGACCGTTTGTTTTCTGGCAACATCAGGCCGAGCAGTTTGTCGACGTGGCCCCGACCAGTGGCCCGCAGATGACTGAGCCTATGGTGGCCCGAGGCGGCGCCCAGGCGGACCTGGATGGCGATGGCCTGGTGGATTTGGTCATCGTGCGTCACAGAGGCTCGCCGTTAGTGTTGCGTAACTTGTCGAGCCCCACGGGCCATTGGGTGCGCCTCAAACTCCGGCAGCGGGGCGGCAACACTTGGGCCATCGGCGCCCAGGCCTACCTGACTGCCGGCGGAGTGACACGCTTGGCCACCGTCGGCATAGGCCCGTCCTATCTTTCGCAGCACGAGCTGACGCTGCACTTCGGATTGGGCGACCTGGACGCGGTCGAGACGCTACGGGTGGTTTGGCCCGACGGGCAGGAAGAGCCATACGATCCGCCAGCCGTGGACCGGGTCACCGAATTGACCCACCGGGCGAACTACCCCGTGTCGCTGGTCCGGCAGCGGTGGGCGCCACGCCACCCGCCCGGGCGGCGCGTCGGTCAAAAGTCACCCGACGAGGCGGACGGTTCGAGGTCAGAGAATCAACGCGACGAACCCGCGCGTTTCAACAAACCATGACCGGTCAACCCATACAAGTTGAGATTCCCGACGACGCCTACTGGCGCCGGCAGATCAAGTGTCAGGACGCCTGTCCGGTGGGCACCGACGCCCGGGGTTACGTGCGGGCGATTGCCGCCGGCGATTTCGAGTCAGCCTATCTGATCGCCCGCGGGCCGAATCCGCTGGCCAGCATTTGCGGGCGGGTCTGCGGAGCCCCTTGTGAAGCTGCTTGTCGGCGGGGCGACGTGGATCAGCCGGTCTCGATTCGGGCCCTGAAACGCTTTGTCACCGAGAAGTTCGGTCCCGAATCGTTCGAGACGCACGGGTTCAGACCGTTGGAGCTGTTGCGACGAGTCCTGAACGACCGAACCGGGCGAGATTGTTCGCACCGAGAAGAGTTGGCAGCCCTGGGCGCGATGTTGACCGGAGGCTTGGATCGATCTGTCGCCGACGACGCCCCCAAGGTCGCCATCATCGGTTCGGGACCGGCCGGTCTGGCTGCGGCGCATGACTTGGCACTGTTGGGGGCTAAGCCCGTCGTCTTCGAGATGGAACCGGTGCCGGCTGGGATGCTGGCGGTGGGCATTCCCGAATATCGGCTGCCCCGCGATTTGATTCGATCCGAGGTCGAGGTCATCAAG
>JBHHVM010000420.1:0-3533 GCA_046754265.1 Phycisphaerae bacterium | reverse complement strand
TCGGCGCCCCGGGGAACGGCGGGCGCGGCGCACGCCGCTACAGTCTTTCAGTCAAAGCACTGAATCCCCACAAGTACATTCGTCCAGGGCCAATCGGTCCAGCATTCAACCAACCCAGCCCGTACTGGGTTCTCAGCCAAGTAGCGTAGGACATCTTCAGCAGCCTCGCTCTTTCGGCATACGTGATCGTGAGCAGACCGCTGCCAAAGTGGCGGGGAGTGACCAAGACGAGCATATTCGTGGCCGGTGAAACTCTTGAAGGCCTGCAACCATTCCATCATGGATCGCCCGGAGCCAGCCGGTGACAGCAGGACGTGCAGATGATCGGGCATGAGACAATACCCATAGAGTTCAAAGCCGAGCTTGGTGCAGTAGTACTCCACGTTCTCACAAATAATTTCTGCTAATGCGGTGGCGCCAAAGGACACGCCCTGGGCCGCGCAGAGGGTCAAATGGATGGGCACGTCCGACGAATAGTCGAATCCAGGCAGCCGCGGCGCGCGACTCCGCCGATAGGTCCGCAGTTTGGCGCTAGGTGGGTTGTGTCGGTCCATTGGCATCATTAGAGACGGCGGGCGGGGCGCCCGCCGCTACATTGCTGGGGTTCCTTCGTCTCCTGGCCGTTTTTTCCAACTCGCTACTCGAAACTCGAACTCGTTTTGATGCATACATTCTTCGGCTCGGTATAAATCCGCAGTGCCTCCTGCCCGCCTTCCCGGCCCATGCCGCTTTGCTTCATGCCGCCGAAGGGGGCCCGTAGGTCCCGGACCATCCAGCAGTTGATCCACACCGTCCCCGCGTCGATCCGCTCCGCCATTCGATGGGCCCGCTTGACGTCTTGAGTCCAGACCGAAGCCGACAGCCCATACTCTGTGCAATTGGCGTATTCGACCACCTGATCCTCAGTCTCGAACGGCATAATCGTCACCACCGGGCCGAAAATCTCCTCCTGGTTTACGCGGCATTCGACCGGCAGCCCCGTAATCACCGTCGGCTCGAAGAAATATCCGTCCTTGCACCGCTCGTTGATCGTCGGCGGTTGTTTGCCCCCAAAAAGAATGTCGCCCCCGTCCTGTTTGGCCAACTCCACGTAGGAGCTGACCTTTTCGAGTTGGGCGGCCGACACCAGGGCCCCTTGATCCACCTCATCCTTAGGATCGCCCACCGTCCACCGCTTGGCCGCCTCGACGAACTGCTCCAGAAACCTCTCGTAGATCGGCGCTTCCACAAACACCCGCGAGCCGCACAAACAGATCTGACCCTGATTGGCGAAGGCCGCCCGTATGCCTTCGGCGACCACTTCATCCAGGTCGGCGTCGGCAAAAATGACATTGGGGTTTTTGCCGCCCATCTCCAGGGCCACTTTCTTGAACATCGGTGCCGCGACGCGGGCGATTTCCCGGCCGGTGACCGTTCCCCCGGTGAACGAAATGGTGGGTACCCGAGGATGACGCACCAGGGCGGCCCCCGCCTTGGCCCCCGACCCATGCACGATGTTCAAGACGCCGGCCGGTAATCCCGCTTCGATGCAAATCCCCGAAAGCAGATAGGCTGTCATCGGCGTGATTTCGGAAGGCTTGGCCACCACCGTACAACCGGTCGCCAGGGCTGGGGCTACCTTCCACGATATTAGATACAAGGGCAGGTTCCACGGCGAGATAATCCCGGCCACCCCTCGAGGCCGGCGCAGCGTGTAATTCAATGCCTGATAGTCGGTTGGATGACACTCGGAATGGGCAGTCAACACCGCAGCGGCGAACTGGCGAAAATTGGCCGGCACCCGTGGAATATCCACCGCCCGGGCCAGGCGCTCCGGCTTGCCGTTGTCGACGCTCTCAGCCTTGACCAGCTCCTCGGCCTTGGCTTCGCAGAGGGCGGCGATTCGCTCGATGATCCGACCGCGCTCTGCGGCTGGGGTGTGTGACCACGCGGGAAAGGCTGCCTCAGCCGCGGCGACCGCCCGCTCCACGTCTGACTCGTCCGAGTCGGGCACCTGTGAATAAACCAGCCCGGTGGCCGGCTCGATGTTGTCCAGGTATGCACCCGAAGCCGGGGGAACCAACTGACCGTCGATGTAATTGGCAATTTTGAGCATCGGTCACAGCGTGGGCAGTCGCCCGCCGTCCACCGGCAGATTGATCCCGCTGATGTAGCTAGCTGCCGGAGACGCCAAAAAGACCACGGCTGCGGCGATTTCCTCGGGCTTGGCAAATCGGCGGGCGGGGATTTCCGCTTCCCATTGTTTTTGCAGCTCAGTCACGCCCACGCCCATCTTGTCCGCCTTGTAGCGGATCAATTCCATCAGCCGTTCGGTGCCGGTGTACCCGGGCAGGACGTTGTTGACGGTGATGCCGAACGTCCCGAGTTCACCCGCCATGGTCTTGCCCCAACTGGCCACCGCACCGCGCGTCGTGTTGGAGACTCCCAGCCCCGGAATCGGGGCTTTGACCGAGGTGGAGATGATGTTGATGATCCGCCCGAAACCGGCTTGCTTCATGCCCGGCACCAGCGTCCGGGTCAACAGTTGATTGCAGACCACGTGCATGGAAATGGCCCGGAGAAACTGGTCCGGCGTGGCATCGACGATGGGACCGGCCGGCGGCCCCCCCGGGGCGCCCCCCCGGTGTTGTTGACCAGAATCTCGTGCGGGCCGACCTTGGCAATCAGGTCGGACGCTGCCGCCTGCACCCGGTCCGGGTCGCAGAAGTCGGCACACATCGTGCCGTGCGACTGATCGCCCGAGCAGGCCAGCGACGCTGCGGTCTGTTCGAGCCGGGCTTGGTCGCGGGCGGCCAACGTGACCGACGCCCCCGCCTCGGCCAGGCCCTTGGCGCACGCCAAACCAATGCCCTGCGTGCTGCCGCAAACCAAGGCCCTTTTTCCTGTAAGTATGTCCATGAATGCTCCCTCCGAGGGGTTGGATTCGATTCTAGCCCAACACGCTACACTTGGCCAACACCGTGCTGATTGCCGCTGGTTTTTCGGGGACACCCTGGCTAGAATCCAGCCGATGATTCGGTAGCTGGGACGTGTTGCCCGGGTCGCAACCAGAATCGCAAAACGTACAAACGCGGGCGCTGTAAGGTGTTTGACCTATCTGGACTGGAGACAAGACATGAGTGGTATCCTGCATGTGGAAAACAATGATCTGGACGCGGTCCTGGGCGACGGATCCAAGCCCGTCCTGGTAGACTTCTATGCCGAGTGGTGCGGCCCCTGCAAAGCGATGGCCCCTGCTCTGGATGACGTCGCCGGAGAAATGGCCGACTCCTTGATCGTCGCCAAAGTGGACATCGATAAGAATCAGCAGTTGGCCGTGACCCACAAGGTCGGCAGCGTGCCGACGCTGATGATCTTCGTCGAGAAGAAACAGGCTGCCATGCACGTCGGAGCCATGGGCAAGAGCCAACTGCGCGATTGGGTGACCCAAACCACCGGCTCCCCAACCACCTAAGACCCGTCCCAACGGCGTTCCTCGACCCAGCGAGCCGCGGACTTCAGTCCGCGCGGATGTCGCGCAAGCGGTTGAACCC
>JBHHVM010000419.1:0-3562 GCA_046754265.1 Phycisphaerae bacterium | reverse complement strand
CCTGAATGGGCAGGGTCAGCAGGTCGATGCCCAGGTTGCGGGCCAAGGTGCCGGCATCGGTCAGACTGTGGTCCGAGCTGTACCGCGAGGGCAGGGCTACGCCGTGGACCCGATCGGGACCCAAAGCCTGGGCGGCGATAGCGGCTGTCACGGCGGAATCGATGCCGCCCGACCGACCCAGCACGACGGCTTGGAAGCCGCACTTGTTCACGTAATCGCGCGTGCCCAGTCGCAGGGCGTGGTAGACGCCGGCGATGTCTTCGGGATAGGGGGACTGGGGCGCCCGTTCGGGCTGGTCCAGATCGACCAACAGCAAGTCTTCCTCGAAAGCCTTGCCTTGGGCGATGACTTGACCCGTCGCGGAGAAAACTGCGCTGGCCCCGTCGAAGATGAGATCATCGTGGGCGCCCACCTGGTTGACGTAGATCAGCGGAACGTGGTGCCGGGCGACCTGGGCGGAAAAGATTTCCAGGCGGTGCTTTTGTTTACCCAGGCAGTACGGCGAGGCGGAGATGTTGAGCAGCAGGTCAGCCCCGGACTCGACCAGGTCGTCGATGGGGTCTTTCCGGTAGGGCAGGCGCTGGGCCTGCGATGCATAGTTCCACAAATCCTCGCAGATGCTGATGCCCAGCTTGCCGGTGAATCCGGGCAGGTCGATGCGGGTGACGGTTGGGCCTTCGACGGGCTGGAAGTAGCGCTTCTCGTCGAACACGTCGTAGGTGGGCAACAGGTGCTTGCCGTGGACGCCGGCGATTGTTCCGGCCAGGCAGAGGGCAGCCGCGTTGTGCAGCGGTTTGCCGCGGCCGGCGTCGGACGGTTGTGCGTAGCCGACGACGATGGCGATCCGACGGCTGGCCCGGGCAATACGATCGACGGCCTCGAGATTGCGGCGAATCAGATGCTCCTTGAGCAACAGGTCTTTGGGGGGATAGCCCAGCACCGCCAATTCGGGGGTGACCACTAGGTCGGCACCGGCATCGGCAGCCCGGTCGACGGCCCGCAGGATGCGCTGCGTGTTGCCGTCCACGTCGCCGACCAGCGGATTCATTTGTGCCAGGGCGACTTTCATGCCGATTCCTGTCGGAGTCCGTCGGTGCTCATGGATTCATTGTATTCTATCTGTCGGCAGGTGTGGAATCGCCGCCCCGGGGCCTAGTCAAGCTGGACAGGTTGGGGGGCGGGCCTAGAATTGGCGGTGAGTCTCCGGCACGACGCCGTTGGGCGGGCGACGCCTCAGCATGAAATCCATTGCGATCGACATTCAGGGCATGCATTGCGAGGCCTGCGTGGAGCGGGTTCGCCAGGCGCTAGCCGGTTTGGCTGGTGTGAGCGAGGTCCAGGTTTCGGTGGGGCAGGTTCGGTTGACGATAGACGAAACGCAGTGCCGAGTGGGCCGGGTCGTCTCGGCCGTTCGAGGCCTGGAAGGCTTCGAGGTGGTTTCATTCCAGGCTACCCCCAGCGGGTAGAACCGCGACAGCCGCCACGATTTGGTTTCCCTTGAACCCCCAAGAACATCGCCTTCGAATCCACGGCATGACCTGCGGGAGCTGCGTCGCTAGGGTCGAACAGGCTTTGGCGTCGGTGGAAGGCGTCAGCCAGGCCCGGGTGAACCTGGCCACCGAGACGGCGCTGGTGCTGGCGTCGCCGCCGGACGTCTCGGCCCATCGCCTCATTGAGTCGGTGCGGCAGGCGGGTTACGACGCCGAGCCGGCCCGGAAGACCGACTCGGCTGGCGTCGATGCCGACCACGCTCGATCGCTCCAACAACAGCGACAGGCCGTGGTGCAGGCCATCGGTCTGGCGGTGCCCATCGTCCTGCTGCAATACCTGGGCCCAGCCCTGTCGTCCACCTGGCCCGGCGGCGACCTCTGGTGGCGGGCGATTCAGGGCATCCTTTGTGGCTTGTTGCTGGTCTCGTCGGCCGGGGCGCCCATCCTGATCGGCGGGCTGCGGGCCCTGGTGTATCGACATCCCAATATGGACCTTCTGGTGACGTTAGGTGTCACCGCGGGGTTTGGGGCAGGTGTGGTGAGCCTGTTGGCCCCGGGAGTGGGGGCGTTCTATTTCGACGCGGCTGCGATGATTCTGACCGTCATTTCCCTTGGCCGGTATCTGGAGCAGCGGGCCCGGCAGCAGGCCGGTGACGCGGTAGCGGCCCTGGCCCGGCGCATGCCCGCCACAGCCGTCTGCTGGCGCAACGAGCAGTGGCAGACGATTCCGGTGGACCAGGTCTGCATCGGTGATCGGGTCCGTGTGGCCGAGCAGGTGACCGTTCCGGTGGACGGAAAAGTCGTGGAAGGTTCAGCCGCCCTGGACCAAAGCGCCATCACCGGTGAGTTCGTCCCCCGCTCGTGCAGCGAGGGCGACCTGGTGCGGTCGGGCAGCATGGTTCGCGAGGGGATGATCACGCTGGAAGCGACGGCTGTGGGTCTGGACTCGACGTTGGGCCGGATTTTGCGGGCGGTGGAGGACGCCCAGACGGTCAAGACCCGGTGGCACCGCATTGCCGACCGGGTCGCGGGCGTGTTCGTGCCCATCGTCGTGGCAGCCGCCCTGGCCAGCTTGGTTGGCTGGCTGGCGGGGTCTTACGCCGGATGGTTTATCGTGCCCGATGGTGTCACTTCGATCGGATGGGCCCTGCGAAACGCGGTGGCGGTGTTGGTGGTAGCCTGTCCCTGCGCCATGGGGTTGGCGACACCCACAGCCGTGATGGTGGCCACGGGAACGGCGGCTGCGCGGGGCATCCTGCTTTGCGATGCGGCTGCGTTGGAGCGGGCGGCCAGCGTGGATGCTGTGCTGCTGGACAAGACCGGCACCTTAACCACCGGGCATGCGGAAGTCAAAGCCATCTACGACGAACCGACCGGGCCTATCACGACCGACGAAAAGCAAGTGATCCTGTGGGCCGCGTCGGCCGAACAGTTCTCCCAACACCCTCTGGCCATGGCGATCGTGGCCAAGGCAAAGCAATGGGGCCTGTCGCTTCGCGAACCCGACGCCTTTGTCAATCACGCGGGACAGGGGATCAGTGCCGAGTTCGGTCAGCGCCGGGTGCTGGTGGGCAACCAAGCCATGATGGAACAGCATGACATCGACCTCGAGGCTGTCCAGGCCCGATACGCCCAGATCACTACCGATGGGCAGACAGGTGTGTTCCTGGCGTTGGATGGTGTCTGCGCCGGGCTCATCGGCTTGAGTGACACGTTAAGGCCCGATGCAGCCCAGGCGGTGGAACGTCTGGCCCGGATGGGGCTGGACGTGGCCATGGTGACCGGCGACAACGAAGCGACCGCCTCAGCGCTGGCGGGGTCGGCTGGGATCGCACAGGTACACGCCCGCATGTTGCCCGAACAAAAGTTGGCTGAGGTCCGTCGGCGGCAGGAGGCGGGGCAGAGAGTGGCGTTTGTGGGCGACGGCATCAACGATGCCTCCGCCCTGACCGGGGCTGAGGTGGGTCTGGCCTTTGCCACCGGGACCGACGTGGCGGTCGCTTCGGCGGACATTACCTTGCTGGGTTCGGAGTTGCGGTCGATTCCCGAGACGATTCAACTGGCCCGCCGGG
>JBHHVM010000418.1:0-3590 GCA_046754265.1 Phycisphaerae bacterium | reverse complement strand
GACTCAATGAGGATGAATGTGACCATGACCGTAACCGCAACCCATCGTTCGGTTTCAAGCGCACTGATGATATTGGCCGGCCTCTCCCTGACGGGCATATTGACCGCCCCGGCGTCGGCCCAGTGGACTCAATGGGGTGGACCGACCCAGGACTGGAAGTGTGACTCCAAGGGCATCGCCGACAAATGGCCCGAGGAAGGCCCGAAGAAGCTGTGGGTCCGCGACTTGGGCGAGGGCTACTCCGGCGTCATGGTGGATGGGGGCAACCTTTACACCATGTACCGCTCGGACGGTAAGGCCCATGTGATCTGCTTGAAGGCCGATACCGGGGCAACCGTATGGGAGTTCGGCTACGAAGAAGATCCCGCAAAGGACCACATTCATCAATTCGGCGACGGGCCTCGCGGCACGCCCTTGATCGATGGGGATTACGTCTACACCATCGGCGTCCGCGGCATCATGCACTGCCTGGACAAGAAGACCGGCAAGGTCGCCTGGAAGCACGACCTGTGGGAAGAATTCAACGGCAATTTCCTCAACCACGGCTACTCGTCCAGTGCCTTCCCGTACAAGGACACGGTCATCGTGCTGGTGGGCGGCGAGGGTGCCGGCATGGTCGCGTTCAACAAGGCCGACGGCAGCGTGGCCTGGAAAAAGAACGACTTCGGCAACAGCTACTCCACGCCGAAGCTCATTAGTGTGGACGGTCAAGAGCAACTCCTGTGCTACATGGCCAAGGCGTTGGTGGCCATCGATCCGAACAACGGCGATGCGCTGTGGTCCTACGAGATCGGCAACCAGTGGGGTCAAAACATCTGCCTGCCGGTGTGGAACGATGACGACAACACGCTGTTCCTCTCCACGGTCGAAGCCGGCTCGCGGGGCCTGAAGTTGACCCGCCAGGGCGACAAGACCGAGGTCGAGGAAATCTGGTCCACACGCAAGATTCAGCTCTACCACGTCACCGCCATCGGCCTGGGCGACTACGTCTACGGCTCCAGCGGGGCGGGCATGGGTCGGGTCTGCTTCTTCTCCTGCGTGAACCGTAAGACGGGCAAAATCGCCTGGCGCAAGCGGGGCTTTGCCAAGGCCACGACGGTCTATGCCGATGGCAAATTCATCATTCTGGACGAAGACGGCAAACTCGCCCTGGCCAAAGCCACGCCGGAAGAGTTTAAGGTACTCTCGGAAGTCGAAGACGTATTGGAAGGATCAGCCTGGACCGTGCCCACCGTGGTGGGCAAGCGCATGTTCCTGCGAGATTCCAAAAAGATCATGGCCTTGGATCTGGGATAGGCTGAACTTGATCAGCCGTGCCAAAATGTTGACGCCACGCTCCGCCACAGGCGGGGTGTGGCGTTTTTACGCTGAAGGCCAAAGGCAAACCCGGCCGCAGGGACTGGGCGTCCGGATAACGGCCACCAACATGCCAAGGAAAACCGGGCCTGGCCTCAATGCTGATTTCCTAATACCGCAAATCCATCGTCGAACCACACCCGAGGAGCCGTTGCGCGAGCGAGCTCCAAGGAAGTGAAGTGCTGCTGTAAGGGCGTGTTTTGTAAGCGGATTCTTATCTACCTTGTATTGCCTGGGTATTTTCCCTAGGCTGGAAATGACAGAATCAGACATGAGCGCAGCCTACGCGCGTTGATTCCCGCACTAGGGCAACGCCGGGGGCGATGTGCGTGTCTGTGATTCTTGGGTGATGTGTCATTGATTACGGTTACACGACCGGACGTCAATTCAGGAAGGCGGAAAGGTGCAAAGCATGCGGGTTATCAAGGTTAGCTGTTTCTGGTCAGTCACACTCTTGGCAGTCGTTCTTACCACTTCCCCGGTGACCGCCCAAGCTCCCGGCCGACAGTTGCGGCTGGGTACTTCGGCGGCGACCGGACGGGTCTCGTTTCTGACCGCAGCCGACGGCGGAGCCATTCCGGTGCAGGTCCCCGCAGGCAAACAGCAGGCTGGGGCTATAGACTTTCTGGCCCAGCATGGCCAACTATTCGGCGTGACCGACCCCGCAGGCCAACTCAAGCAACAAAAAGTCAAAGTCGACGCGCTGGGCTACACCCATACGACTTATGGCCAGGTGCATCGTGGCGTCGAGGTCTTCTCAGGCGTGCTTAGGGTACACCAGAATGCAGCCGGGCAGTTCACGGCAGCCAACGGTGATTTCTACCCCATCAAACCCACGCTCAGCACGGTGGCCACCGTGGACCAAGCTACGGCCCAGCAGACCGCGTTGGGGGCCGTCGATCGGGGCAACCCGGCCGTCACCTTGTCCAAACTGGTGATCGTGGATCCGGGCTGGTACGGCGACCCAGCCATCGGCGCCCGGCTGGCCTACCACATCGTGGTGCGGGACATCTCGGTGGCACTGGAAGAAGCGTTCTTCGTGGATGCCCAAACGGGCGAGATCATCGATCGGTGGTCACTCGTGCACACCGCCAAGAATCGCCAGATTTACGACGGCAACGGTGGATCGGGCCTGCCCGGGACGCTGGCCCGCGCCGAAGGCGACGGGGCCGTAGGCTCACCGGCCGACGTGAACCGGGCCTACGACTATTACGGCGACACCTACGATTATTACTTCAACGCGTTTGGGCGAGACAGCGTGGACGGCCTGGGTCTGACTATGGTGGCCACGGTCAACTCGACCGCGCCGCCCTGTCCCAACGCCTTCTGGAGCGGCTCGTTGTTGCAGATGGTGTTTTGCACGGGCACGGTGACCGATGACATCGTGGGCCACGAGTTGACACACGGTGTCACTCAGTTCTCGGCCAACCTGATTTACCAGAACCAGTCGGGGCAATTAAACGAGTCGTATTCGGATGTGTTCGGGGAAATGGTGGACCTGTTCAACGGCGATGCCGCATTTGCCGGCGCCCCGGCGGGACCGCCGTTCTGGCCGACACATGGCACCGGGCCCGGTCTGGACACGCCGAACAACCTGCGCAGCGCGTGCAGCCTGCCCTCGGGATACCCCGACGGCGTGCGCTGGCTGATGGGCGAGGATGCCACCGCATTCGGTGGGGCCATCCGGGATATGTGGGACCCTCCGTGCATGGGCGATCCGGATCGGGCCAACAGCCCGTTGCAGACCTGCAACCCCAACGATGCGGGCGGTGTCCACAGCGGCAGCGGCGTACCCAACCACGCGTTTGCCATGCTGACCGACGGCAAGACGTTTAACGGTCATACCGTCGCGGCCATCGGCCCGATCAAGGCCGGGGCGGTCTGGTATCGAGCCCTGACCGTGTACCTGACGCCGGCGTCGGACTTTGCCGACGCCTACCAAGCCTTGAACCAGGCGGCAGCCGACCTGATCGGGACCACACCGAACGATCCGCGCACCGGCGGTCCGTCGTCCAGCATATTCACAGCCTCGGACGCGACGCAGGTGGATGAAGCCCTGCTGGCAGCCGAAATGAACACGGCTGGGGCGTGCGGTGCAAGTGCCGACGTGTTGATCTCCGCGACGGCGGTCGAATGCACCTTGCGGGACCCAATCTTCGCAGATGATTTCGAGGGCGGCATCAATGGCTGGACCGTCTCGAACTCCGGCCCGCCAACTCCTTACGACTGGGTGC
>JBHHVM010000417.1:0-3590 GCA_046754265.1 Phycisphaerae bacterium | reverse complement strand
GCGGGCACTTAGCAACGACCTGGCCTTTGCGGCGGGCAGCAAGAGCGGCGGGTTTATCTACACGCCGGTCAACGGCGGCGAAAGCAAGGCGGGAGAGGAGACCGTAGACGGCAAGCGGCAGTTGCGCAGCTACGGCTCGATGACCTATGCGGGTTTCAAGAGCCTGCTGTATGCGAACATGGGCCGGGATGATCCGCGGGTCAAAGCAGCCCTGGATTGGATTCGCGATCATTACACGCTGACGCACAACCCCAACATGCCCCAGACCAGAACCTTGCAGGGGCTATACTATTACTATTACGTGTTCGCCAAGGCGTTCTCAGCCTGGGGCCAGGAGCGCATTACCGATTCGGCCGGGACGGTGCATCCGTGGGCGTCGGAACTATGCCGGACGCTCAAAGAGCGGCAGCGACCCGACGGGAGTTTTGTCAACTCGGCCGATCGGTGGATGGAGGGCAACCCCTATTTGGTGACCGGTTATGCGGTCTTGGCCCTGCAAGAGGCGGTGGCGGCCAAGTAATCGGACGTTGGAGTCGTCAAAAGGACCTGTGGACGCGCTGGGGGTCCATCCCGTACAATCGGGCGCCGTTTTGGAGCAAGTCGCCGGGTCATTTAACGGGGGAGCAGTCGTGGCCAAGTCAAGCATTCGCCGATTCGACGTGCAGGCCAAGTGGTCGCTGGCATTCTCGGTGGCCTCGGGGTTGTGTTGTCTGGCGCTGATGGCGCTTCTGGCGCGGAACTGGCGTGGGGACATTCAGCAGATCCTGTACCGGGCGGAAGGCAAGTATCAGCCGGTGATCGTCTTGGTGGCTGGTTTGACCATGTTGCTTTCGACGGTGGGCTTGGTGTTCGGCTTTAACAGCGCCGGTCAGCGGCGCAACGAAAAGCAGATGCTCAGTTGGCTGGGTTTCTTCGGGGGTACCGCGGTGCTCGCCTTGGCCGTGGTGTTGTTTGCGGCGTTTGTGCTTCTGCGGCTGCCGGTTACCAGCGGCGGATGATGGACCGGCCGGCGGCGCATTCTTCGGAATACGGAGCGATTCTTGAAAGTACGTGGCTAAACTCGCACGTGGATCCATTTCCCCCGGGCAAAGTGCCAGCTCGCCAATCCGCCGCGGAAGATGAAGTCCGCACACATGGCCATCCAGGCACCCCATAGGCCCCATCCAAAGGTGGCTCCGAAGAGATAACCCAACGGCAAGCGCACCAGGACCAACGTCGTGACGGTGATCAGCAGGGGAAAGCGAGTATCGCCCGCCCCGCGCAGGGATCCGATGTAGACGATAGAGATGGCCAAGACGGGTTGAAGCAGGGCGACCATTCTAAACGGGCCGGTGCCGACCTGGCGGACCAGGGGCTCTTTGTGCATGAACGCGAAGAGTTGGGTGGCGGCCAAAAAGAAAAAGACCCCGACCACGCTGGTTAGCACGGCGCATTGCAAGGCGGCTTCGTGACCGGCCCGGCGGGCACGATCGGGCTGATCGGCGCCGAGGTTTTGGCCGATCATGGTCGCCGCCGCTGCCGCCCAAGCCATGGCTGGCAAATAGGTAAAGGCTTCGAGTCGTACACCGATGATGTGGGCGGCGTAGTAGGCATGGCCCAACTGTCCTTCCGCCAATCGGGCGACGATCATGAGAAACAAGAAATGGCCGGTCCACATAACCGCGCCGTCGAAGGCGGCCGGCCCGCCGATGCGGAGGATGCGGTGGACGGGCTCGGGTTTCAGGGCCAGCATCGAGCGACGCAGACGCAGGCTGCTGCGCCCACGGATCAGCACCCCCACCATCAACAGGCCACCGGCCACGCGGGCGATGACCGTGCCCACGACAATGCCGGTGACGCCGTAGGGCTGCAACGGCCCCCACCCAAAGACCAAGGCGAAGGAGGCTAGGGCGTTGAGGATGTTGACGCCGCCCAGGATGGCCATGGGTGTGCGCGTGTCGCCGGCGCCGCGCAGGGCGGCCGCCCCGACCAGCGTCAGGCTGGTGAAGGTCATGGCGGTTGCGTCGAGCCGCATGTATTGGACGGCGATGTCGTAGGTGGCCCCGGTCATATTCTGCAAGTCGGCAAACAGTGGAGCCAGCGCGAACAAGGCGCCGGAAAACACCAGGCCTGTGATGACTGATAGGGTCATCGATTGGTTGGTGATTCGTTGGGCGGCGGTGGCGTCGCCGGTGCCGGCAGCCCGGGAAACCAGGGCGGTGGTGCCCGTGCCGACCAGGGCGAAAAGCATGGACGCCAGCCAATCGACGTAGGCGGCCAAGCCTACCGCAGCCGTGGCGTCGGTGCTGATCCGCCCGGCCAGGAAGGTGTCCACGATGGCCACGAACGAGTTGAGAAGTTGTTCGCCGAAGACAGGCAGGGCCAGCCAAAGGAGGGTGTGACGGACCGGGCCCGTAATGACGCGCGAAGCGGCGGTCTGCGTGCCGGGCGAAAGCTTGAGGGCCGATCGGTGGGGTCTAGGGCTGGTTTTCATGCCGGTGACGCCAGTAGGCTCGCCAATCGCGTTGCAGGGCGTCGAGACGGGTCCAGGGCCCCGCGTTGACCAGGTGGGCGGGCCTGGGGCCTGGGTCTTTGCAAGTCTCAAGCAGCTTGGGTAGGCCCAAGCGGTCGATGAGAAAATCGGCCAGCAGACGGGCCTGGGTGTATTGGCGCTCGTCCAAGCCGGGACGTCGGTCGCTGGTTTGGAGCAGCGTTTTGAGGGCTGGCACCGCTGGCTGGGCCTGGGCGGCTTCCAGACGATCGTAGCGACGTTGCACCGCGGGGGGTTCGAATTGCAGGGCCAGTCCCTCGTCCAGATGTCGGGGCAGGGGACGGTAGGCGACGGCATGGGCGATCAGCAGGTGGGCCAACTCGTGGGGCAAGATGCTGGACAGCAGCAGTGGAGCGTCTTGGGTCAGGTGCAGGTCGAGTTGGACGGGTTTGGTTTGACGCAAACCGATCACGGATCGGCCCAGCGCCCGCCCTGCGGCGGGGACGGCCTTTCTAAGGGCCGAGGCGTCGGCATGGACGTACACGTTGACGGGTTCGGGCCAATCGACGGACTCGGGATCGAGTGCCAGGTAGTTGCACAGCTCGGCGAAGTGGAAATCCAGGGCCGATGTGATGCGGCGGGCGACGAAATCGTTATGGTGGTGAATCAGGAATCGGCCGGCGTCGCGCCGGCGCCAGGGACCGGGCAGGACGACGGTCCATCGGCCCCGGCGGCGATCGACCAGAGGAGCGCCGTCCAGGCCGGTTGGCCCGTCGGTGGCGGTGGCGGCCGAATGTCGGGCCCGCCATTGCTGCACGCGTCGCCCCGCGGCCTGATCGGGCTGGTCGATGAGCCAGCGATACCGGCGGGCGGCCTGGGCGCGATTGCCGCAGATCAAGTGATCGTCGGCCAAACCCTCCACCGCAGCCACAAGGAGGCGTTGGCGGTCGGCTGGGGCGAGTTGCGTGTCAGCGGCTGAGCCCAAGCGCAGCAAGGCGCTCTCATAAAGCTCCAGGTCCAGCAGGCGGCGGACCTGACCTGCGGGGCTGGCCTCGGTGGGCTGCGTGGTTTGGTTCGTTTGAGCGGCGGCCGGGAGCGGCTGACCGGTTGCGGCCATCCA
>JBHHVM010000416.1:0-3601 GCA_046754265.1 Phycisphaerae bacterium | reverse complement strand
CTTCTCAGGCGTTGAAGTGCCGGACGGCCAGGTCGAAGTGCTGTTTTGGTATCAATATGCATCGCACGTTCTGCGAGAGGAAGACGGCGTCGAAACCATCGAACCGGTGGAAATGAAGTTTCTGCTGGGTACCGACAAACTGCGGCTGCCTCGGTTGGCCCGCTAGCACCGATTCAGGAATGACCATGAGCGATTCGTCTGACTTATCCCGGCGCGATTTCCTGGCTGCGTCTTGTGTGGTCTGTGGTGCCGGGCCCTACCTTCTGGCCGACGAACGCCAATCCCATCTGGACTACGTTGGCGCCGAAGACGCAGTGCCCATCGAGCGCTTCGTGAACACCGTCTGTCCTATGTGTCCCGGTGGATGCGGGGTGCGGGTTCGCGTGGTGCACGAGTGCGCCGTCGGTGTTCGCGGAAACCCGTCGCACCCCATCAACCGCGGTGGGCTTTGTGCGCGCGGCTCAGCCGTCTTGCAGGAACTGTACCATCCCGAACGATTGCTCAAACCTCAGCAACGAGTGGGCTCGCGCGGGGCGGATCAATGGCAGCCCATCGAGTGGCCTGATGCTATCGGGCAGGTGGTCGAGAAACTCACGGCCGTTCGCACCGATCCGGGGCCGCACGCCTTGTTGACCCTGTTGGGTCGAGACCGCGGCTTGACCCGGACCGCATGGCAGCGGTTCATGCGGGCCTTCGGTTCGCCCAACCTCATCCAAACCTCGCCCGAAGCCAACATGTCGGGATTGCCGGCCATTCGGGCGACGCACGGGTTGGAAGAACGCATCGGCTATGACCTGGCCAGGTCGGCGTACGTGCTGTCCTTTTCGAGCCAGTGGCTCGACTCCCATTGGTCGGCGACGCAGGCTTCTCGGGCATACGCCGAGTTTCGCCGTTCTCGACCCGGATTGCGGCCTCGCTGGGTTCACCTCGAGCCCAGGCTTTCGCTCACGGCAGCAAAGGCGAACGAGTGGATTCAGATCAGGCCCGGAACCGATGGGGCGGTCGCCCTGGCCATCGCCCACGTCATCGTTCGTGAAGGGCTGTACGACCGCGAGTTCGTTTCGCAGCACTGTCACGGGTTTGAGGACTGGCGCGACGCCCAAGGCAACGAGCGCCCGGGCTTCCGGAAACTGGTGCTGCAAGAGTATCCACCTTCCCGTGTGGAGGAAACGACCGGGGTCCCCGAAAGCACGATCTTCCGGGTGGCCCGCGAGTTCTGCCAGCACAGGCCCGCCGTCGCCATTGGGTACGACGAGGGCGGCTGTGGGACTCAGCGCTGCTACGACCGAATGGCGATCCATTGCCTTAACGCGCTGGCTGGAAGCATTGACGTGCCCGGTGGCGTGACGGTCTTTCGGGAGTTGGCCCTGCTCAAAGACGAGGTGCATCTGGACGAGACCGCCCGCCGCGGACTCGAGCGGCCTCGTTTGGACGGGCCCACGACCCTGCGACGGCTGGGCAGCAGCGCAGCCGACCAACTCCCGGCGGCAATTCTGCAAAGCGTGCCTTACCAGACCCACGCTGTCTTCCTGGTGGACTCCAATCCAGCCTTTACCAGCCCAGAGGGCGAGCGGTTTGTCGAGGCGTTGCTGCGCGTTCCCTTCGTGGTGAGCTTCGCCGATTTCGTGGATGACACCAATCGTTTCGCCGACTTGATTCTGCCCGGACTGCATGGCCTGGAACGATGGGACCTGGACTTGACCCATACCCTTGGCGGGCATCCGGTGTTCTCAGTCGCCCAGCCGGTGGTCACGCCCCCACCGGGTACGCGCCACCCCTACGACGTTGTACGGGCGGTAGCGGCGGGCCTAGGGGGATCGATGGCAGCTTGCCTACCCTGGGAATCGCCACAGGTGGCCGTGACGGCAGCCGCCCGCGAGCTTTTCGAGGGTGGCCGGGGGGCGACGTTCGGACCGGCCCACGAAGAAACCTGGGCCCAGCTTCTGGAAAGCAGAGGTTGGCGGGCTCCCTTTGCGGCGACCTTCGAGGACTTCTGGGACGACTTGTTGGGCGGGGGCGGTTGGACCGACCCCATCTATTTTCACCAAGAGTGGGACCGGGTGTTTAAGGCGCCCGCTCGCCAATTTGCCTTTCACTCCCAAGTGCTGGAGCGCTCTTTTGCGGCGGCGCCGCCACCCTCCGGAGAGCGGACCGACTTGCTGGCCATGCCGCACCAGGAATCGCTGCCTTCGGACCCGGGCAAGCGTTTTCCCCTGCAATTGTACGTCTACACCCTGCCGACCCTGGCCTACATGGACCGGGGCAACTTGCCTTGGCTGAACACGGTTAGCGGATCGCACATGTTGCGCACGTGGGACAGTTGGGTTGAGATGCACCCGGAGACCGCGGAGCACTACGGAATAGAGGATAATGAGGGCGTGGTGGTCACCACGCCGCGAGGCGCGTTGGAGTTACGGGCGAAGATCTTCGCGGGCGTGATGCCCGGTGTGTTGGCCATTCCCTTCGGGTTCGGCCATGAAGGTGGCGGGCGCTGGGTCGCCCGGGAAGGTGGCAATCCGGCGCGGATCGTGATGCCGTTGCACGACCCACTGTCGGGGACCTCCTTCTGGAACGGCACCCACGCGTCGTTGGCCAAGCTGTAAGGCCCGAACCGGCATAGAACGGAGAATCTTGAATGGCCAAATGGGGCATGGTGATCGACCTGGACCGCTGCACGGGATGCCAAGCGTGCGTCACCGCGTGCCAGGTGGAAAACAACATTCCGCCGACCGATGCGAACGCGGCCCGCCAAGGCCGATCTTTCGCGTGGATGGAATTGATCCCTTTCACTGAAGGGCACGGTTCCCATTTTTCCATGCGCAATCTTCCCAGGCCCTGCATGCATTGCGATGAGCCGCCTTGCGTGAAGGTCTGCCCCGTAGGGGCGACGTTCAAGAACCGTGAAGGTATCGTCGGCCAGATCTTCAGCCGTTGCATCGGTTGCCGCTACTGCACCACCGCGTGTCCGTATACCGCCCGCTATTTCAACTGGAGCGAACCGCAGTGGCCCGAGCCCATGCAAAAGCAGATCAATCCCGACGTCTCCGTGCGTCCCAAGGGCGTTGTGGAGAAGTGCACTTTTTGCCACCACCGCCTTCAAAATGCCCGCGACCAGGCCCGGGCCGAGAATCGGGAGATCAGACCCGGCGAATATGTGCCCGCCTGCGTCGAGTCCTGTCCGGCCGACGCCATGACCTTCGGCGATTTGGGCGACCCCCAAAGCGAAGTGGCCACCCTGGCTCGAAGCCGCCGGGCGTTGAGGCTTCTGGAGGACCTGGGGACCGAACCGAAAGTAGTCTACTTGAGAGAAGGCGACTAGCGTGACCTCCGAAGCCAGCCACGGATTAAAAGTCAACCCGAGCGAAGACGCCGTCCTGCTGCGCCCCATCACCCACACCGGACCGAGATTCTACGTGGCGGTGGCCATCCTGCTGAGCATCATCGGCTTGGGGGTTTACGCTTATCTACAGCAGTTTGCCCGCGGGCTGGGGGTGACGGGCCTAAGTCGCCCCGTCTTCTGGGGCTTCTACATCACCAACTTCGTGTTCTTCATCGGCATCAGCCATGCCGGCACGCTCATTTCCGCCATCCTGCGCATCGT
>JBHHVM010000415.1:0-3602 GCA_046754265.1 Phycisphaerae bacterium | reverse complement strand
CCTGACCCTGACGGACATTCTGACACGCCATGTCGCACCGATTCGCCCTTAGCGCCGTTTCCTTGCTGTTTGCGATGCTCTGCGTGATGGGCATCGACTGGGGGCTTCCCTCGCGCGGGATCGACCGCTACCTGTTTGGCGACGCAGAACCCTGGAACGGGCAGAAGATCCACGACCTGTCGCAGGCCCAGCAGAAGCAGAGCGCCGTGCGCGGCGCCGACGTGGACGCCGACCCGTTGGCCACTGCGGTTTATCCGGTGCCATTGACCGACACCGACCGAAAAGCCGCGGCGGTCTACTTGCGTTACCGCCTCTACACCCATCAGCCCGATGAGATGATCACCCTGATGGCCCTGGCCCGGATGAAGCCAGGCAGCTTCGACCTGGACCCGGGGCTCTATCAATACGGCGGATTGTTCGTCTACCCCGTGGGGGCAATCATCAAGCTCGGCGGTATGCTGGGCCTGATCGAGGTGCGCTCGGACCTGGTCTATTATCTGGATCATCCCGATGCGTTTGGCCGGTTTTATGTGGCCGCGCGGGCGTACGTAGCCGCGTGGGGTTTGCTGGGCGTGTGGGTCGTCTACGCCATCGGCCGACGCCTCGGAGGTAGCAGCGCGGGCCTGGTTTCTGCGATGCTGTACACGGTCTTGCCCGTGGTGGTGTGCATGACCCACGAAGCCAAGCCCCATTTGCCCGGAGCAGTGCTGATGTTGCTGGGTGTCTGGTCCGCCATGCGCTACGTGGAGTCCGCCCGCAGGCGCGATTGGATCTTCCTGTGCCTGGCCTGCGGGTCAGCCCTGGGCATGGTCTTGTCCAGCCTGCCGGTGTTCGTGTTGATTCCGCTGGTCGAGTTGATACGCATCCAAAAAGCCGGGCAGGGCCTGACCCGAGCGGTCGGTCGCGCAACCGGGGGACTGGCATTGGCACTGGGCACCTATGCCGTCACCAACCCGTACGTGATCATCAATCTGTTTGTCAACCGACAGGTTTTGCAGAGCAACTTCGGCAACTCCTTGGCCATGTACCAGGTCACCCGCATTGGCGAGGGCTTTGTGCGGATGATTCAACTGACCGCCGAGGGGGCCACCTGGATGGTCCTGGTGTTCGGCGTGGCTGGGCTGATTATTCTGACTCGCAATCGTTGGGTTCAATCCGTGCCCTTGCTGTGCGTCGCCGGTTTGCTCTTCGTTCAGTTCGTCCTCATCGGGGCCGGCAAACCGGCCGAGTATGGACGCTTTGGGATTCTCATCGACGTCACCTTGGTCTTGGCCACCGCATGTTTGTTGACCGACCCGTATCTGCGACGGTTCGGTAAATTGGCGCCGCTTCCCGCGTTGGCGGTGGCCGTCGGCGTGGGCTGGTTTGGATACCCGTACCTGGCCAACTTCATGGCTGATGCGTCGCCGAATCACAGCCGCATGGCCATGGCCCGGGCGTTGGAAGAATCGAACAGCCCCCTCGCCGTCTTGGCCGAGCCGGCGCCGTATTGCTGTCCGCCGCTGGATTTCGCGCGCCGCCCGCTTTTCTTATTCCGATCGGCCGATGACTGGCGGCAGCGGGCGGCATCGGCCACCCAGCACGGCAACACCGGCTTCCCACGCTTGCTACTTTCCGTCGGGGACAATGATTCCGGCACAAGTCCGATCAGTTGGGCCAACAAGCCGTTCACTTTCCAACATGCACCTGGCCCCGGCACCCGTCCGCAATGACCGGCTCGGCCAATGGTTCACATCGGATAGCCTGTAGCGTATATTGAACCTCCACGGGCGCGAGCCAATCCCGATTGATCGGAGCAGGCCGCATGTCAATCTGTGGTCACCGTCGGCTGGAAGGAACCACTCATGCGTGAATTCTCACCCCTGGCTCTGATTCTAGGCGTGGTCATCGGTGTGGTCTTCGGGGCCGCCAACGCCTATGTGGGCCTGCAAGTGGGCATGACGGTCAGCGCCTCGATACCCGCAGCCGTCATTTCCATGGGCGTACTCCGCGGGCTGCTCAAACGCGGCACCCTCCTTGAAAACAACATGGTCCAGACGGTGGGCTCGTCCGGCGAATCTTTGGCAGCCGGGTTTATCTTCACCTTGCCCGCCCTGTTCATCATGGGCATGCCGCCGGACTACTTGCAGATGGTGATCTGGGGCTCGGTCGGCGGGTTGATGGGCGTCTTCTTCATGATCCCGCTTCGCCGGGCCTTGATCGTCAAGGAGCGCGACACGCTGCCCTACCCCGAAGGAGTCGCCTGTGCCGAGGTGCTCGAATCGGGCCAGAAAGGCGGCGCCGGCGCCAGGACGGTCTTCATGGGCCTGGGCGTCGGGGCCCTGTTCGAGATCGTCCGCACCTTGGGGGGTTTCGGCAAACGGGCCCTGGTCAACGTTACGCCGCTCAAAACCTGGGCAACCCTCGACGCTTCGCCCGCCTTGCTGGGCGTGGGTTATATCCTTGGCATCCGGGTGGCGGGGTACATGCTGGGCGGCGCGGTGCTGGGCTGGTTCGTGCTGATACCGGCCATTTCTTTTTTTGGGGCCGATGCGGCTGGGCCCGTGGCCCCTGCAACCCAACTCATCGCCGACATGAATCCCGAGGACATCTGGGAACACTACATCCGCTACATCGGGGCTGGGGCGGTCATCCTGGGCGGGCTGTTTTCGTTGTTCAAGAGCGCCCCGACCATCGCCTCGTCGGTCTGGCACGGGCTGGGAGCGCTGCTTGGCCGGGGCGGCAAACCTGACCGGACCGACCGGGACCTGCCCTTTCCGTTGCTGATCCTCGGCCTGGTCGGTCTTTGGGCCCTGATGTGGTATATCCCGGATGTCAACGTTAGCCGGGCCGGCGCGGTGGCGGTGTTGGTCTTTGGCTTCTTTTTTGTCACCGTGTCGTCGCGCTTGGTGGGCCTGGTGGGTAATTCCTCCAATCCGATTTCGGGCATGACCATCGCCACGTTGCTGGGAGTGACACTGCTTTTCACTCACTATCTGGGCCTGTCCGGCGAGGCTGCGAAGTTCTCAGCCATTTCCGTCGGGGCGTTGGTTTGCATGGCTTTGAGCATCGCCGGCGACTGCTCGCAGGATCTTAAGACCGGTTATCTGGTGGGGGCCACTCCGTGGAAACAGCAGGTGGGCGAAATGATCGGCGTGCTGGTCTCGGCTGCGACTTTGGCTGGGGTGTTGTTGCTGTTTAACGAATCGTACGGGTTCGTGCGCGACGCGGATCATCCCAACGGGTTCCTGGCGCCGCAGGCCAACATCATGAAGGTGTTGGTCGAAGGCGTCATGGACGGCGGCTTGCCCTGGGTGTTGATCCTGACCGGGATGGGGGCTGCCTTGGTCGTCGAACTGTTGGGGCTGCCCGCGTTGCCCTTTGCGGTGGGGTTGTATCTGCCGTTGGAGCTTTCGGCGACCATCATGGCTGGCGGCGTGATTCGATGGGTGGTGCAGAAGGTTCGCCGGCGGCGGGACGAGGGAGAGGACTCGGGCATCCTGGGGGCTTCGGGACTGGTGGCTGGGCACGGGTTGGTTGGCGTGGCGGCTGCTGGGGCGACCTATTGCATGGCCAAGTTCTGGGGCAATCCGATGTTTGCCAACCCGTTGGCTGAGAGTGCC
>JBHHVM010000414.1:0-3607 GCA_046754265.1 Phycisphaerae bacterium | reverse complement strand
GGGGGAGGAGTCCCCAGAAAGGACCCTGACAAATGCAAGACAAAGCGACTGAATCCACCACCACGGTGGGTGCGGGAGACGTTGAAGCTGTCGAACGTCTCGCTCAGTCCTACGACCGAATTCGCAACGAGTTGGCCAAGGTGATCGTCGGGCAGGAGCAGGTGGTCGAAAACCTGATCATCGCCCTGCTGTGTCAGGGGCATTGCATCCTGGAGGGGGTGCCGGGCTTGGCCAAGACCCTGCTGATCAGCACCCTGGCCCGGGCCACCTCGCTGAGCTTCTCCCGGATCCAATTCACGCCCGACCTGATGCCGTCGGACATCACCGGCACCGAAGTCATCGAAGAAGACAAGTCCACCGGCACCCGAGAGCTGCGCTTCGTGCCGGGACCGATTTTCGCCAACGTCATCCTGGCCGATGAGATCAACCGCACGCCGCCCAAAACCCAATCGGCCCTTTTGGAAGCGATGCAGGAGCGCCACGTCACGGCTGCGGGGTTCAGCCACAAGCTGCCCAAACCCTTTTTCGTGCTGGCCACGCAGAACCCCATCGAGCAGGAAGGCACCTACCCCCTGCCCGAGGCTCAACTGGACCGCTTCTTGTTTAAGATTCTGGTGGATTATCCCAGCGAGGACGAGGAATTCGCCATCGTCAAAACCTCCACCACCCGCGACGAAGCCTCCATCGAGCGGGTTTTTTCGGCCCGGCAGATTCTGGAACTGCAGGCCCTGGTCCGCAACGTGCCCTGTGCCGATCACGTCATCCGCTACGCCATGCGGCTGGTGCGTTCGACGCGCAAGGACAAAGGGGAAGTGCCAAAGTTCGTCACCGATTACATCGAATGGGGGGCCGGTCCCCGGGCCACGCAGAACCTGGTCTTGGCCGGCAAAGCCCGGGCATTGCTCAAAGGTCGATACTACGTGTCGGCCGATGACATCGCCGCGGCCGCCTATCCGGTCTTACGACATCGCCTGCTGACCAACTTCAACGCCGAGGCCGATGGTCTGAGACCCGATAGCATCGTCGAGTTGCTACTCGAAGCCGTTCCCAAAGATGCCGGCGACCCGCTGGATGAAGCCATGGCCCGGCGCGTGTTCGCCGAGCCGACTGACGACGCTTGATCGACCCTGGACACCTTCGTTCGCCCGGGGCACGAGGCCCGCAATCCGAGAGATCATGCAGACCAGCGGCACCGACGCCCGACGCTATCTTCGGCCCGAAGTTTTGGCCGGTATCGGCAACCTGGAACTCAAAGCCAGGTTGGTGGTCGAGGGATGCTACACGGGCATGCACCGATCGCCCTACCACGGTCTGTCCATCGAATACGCCGATCACCGGCCCTACAGTCAAGGGGACGACCTGCGCCACATCGATTGGAAAGTTTTCGGGCGCACGGACAAATACTACATCAAGGAATACGAGCAGGAGACCAACCTGGAATGCCTGCTGGTGGTCGATTGCAGCGAGTCGATGACCTTCAAGTCGGCATCGGCCCCCATGTCCAAGCAGGAATACGCCAACATCGTGGCAGCCTCGCTGGCCTACCTGGCCCTGCGCAAACAGCGCGACAGCGTCGGTCTGGCCTTGTTCGATGAGGGGATCACACGGTACTTGCGTCCTTCGCGCGTGCCAGCCTACTGGCAAACCCTGGTCGCAGCGCTGCACACCCACGCGGGACCGGCCAAGACCGGCATCCGTAGCGTGTTGGACGACCTGGCCGAGCGTTTGGAGCGTCGGGCCCTGGTCATCCTCATCAGCGACCTGTTCGACGACGCGGACGAAATCATCAAGGGGCTGTGGCACCTGCGGCACCGCGGCAACGAGGTCATCGTGTGCAGCGTCTGGGACGATACCGAATACGACCTGCCTTTCGAGGGGCCAACGCTCTTCGAGGGACTGGAAGAGGCGGGACGGCTCCGGGCGGACCCCCGGGCATTGCGGAAGCGCTATCAGGAACAGGTCCGCCGGTTCACCGGCAGCCTGCGCAACGGCTGCAATCGGCTTAAGGTCGATTTTAGCCCGTTTAGAACCTCGGCACCGTTGGATGCAGCCATCGGCGCCTACCTGGCCACTCGAAGCGCCCAAATACGCAAACGATCCAGTCGAGTCATGGGCGGTGGATAACACCATCCTTTATGGATATCGGTGAATGAAGCTTTGAGCATGCTCGATCCGGTCATCAGTTTGTTGGCTGCGGTGCCGTTTGTGCATCCCTCCCTGGCGGGGGCAGCCGTCGCCGTGGCGGCCATTCCCTGGATCATCCATTTGATCAACCGCCGCCGGTACAAGCGCGTGCGCTGGGCGGCCATGGGGTTTTTGTTGGCCGCCAACCAAAAGAGTCTGCGGCGCATCCGCCTGGAGAATTGGCTGCTGTTGCTGGTGCGAACCTTGGTCATCAGCGGCCTGGCCCTGGCGGTCGCCAGGCCGTTTTTTTCCGGCGGGACGTTGCTGGGCCTGGGTGACGCCACGAGGCACCATATTTTGCTGATCGACAACTCGCTTTCGGCCACGGCCCGCGATACCCCATCCGCTGAGGAGGAGATCGGGCTGGCCACCGTATCGGCCGCCCTGAAGCTGATGTCCTCGGTCCCGCGGAGCGATGCCCTCAGCGTGGTGACCCTGGCCAGCCCAGCCCAGCCCCTGTTGGACCACGCTGCGTATGACCGCCGGCTGATCCGCCAGCAGGTGGGCCGAATTCGGCCGACCCAGCGGGCCACCGACCTGGCGGGCGGCCTGACGGCGGCACTCCAGATTCTTGTTGATTCGCCCAGTGCCCCGGAAAACCGGGTGGTCTATCTCATCTCCGATCAGGCTGATACCGCGTGGCGGACGGCTGGGTCCACCGCCAAGCCGGACCGGCACCCTGCTGTCGTCGCCGCCCGGCGAGTCAGCGAATCGGCCAAACTGGTTCTCGTACCCACGACCGGTCCCCAGCGGGACAATTTGGCCGTCACCGAACTTCGCAGCCTGGAAGGTCTGCCCGGGATCGGTCGCCCCATTCGCCTGACGACCACGGTGACCAACTTTGGGCGGCGTCCCGCAAGTGGGGTCACGCTTCAGGCACGCCGCGGCGACCGAATCGAACGCCGCCTGGCCCTGCCGATGATCGAACCCGGCGCCTCGCGAGACCTGACCTTCTCCATCCAGGCCGACCAGGCCGGCCCCCTCGGATTGGAGCTACGATTGGATGCCCCGGCGCCCGATGCGCTGCCGGCCGACAACCTCCGGACGTGCAGCCTCCAGGTGTTCGATTCGGTCCCCGTGCTGTTGGTCGATGGACGACCCGGGGCCGGTCGATTCGAGGGGCAAACCGGATACCTCTCGACGGCCTTATCGCCGGTGTCTCAACCCGGCGAAACGTCGCTGCTTAGCCCCAAGACCATCACCGAACTGGAGTTGGCCGGTGAAGTCCTGGCCGGGTATCGGCTCATCGTCCTGTGCAACGTGCAGCGCTTGGAAGAAACCGTCTGGGCCCGACTGACAGAGTTTGTCTCCGACGGAGGAGGACTGTTGATCTTCACGGGCGATGCCGTCAACGCCTCGAACTACAACCGCTATGGCCACGCGGCTGGGGACGGCGTGTTGCCCGGTAAACTGGGTCAGCCCA
>JBHHVM010000413.1:0-3632 GCA_046754265.1 Phycisphaerae bacterium | reverse complement strand
GCTGACTCAATCGCAGCTTTGAGACCCTGGAACTTGTCCGGATCGCAGGTCACCGAATAGAAATCGCCGTCAGTGACCACGTCGTCGGCCCCGTTGTCCAGGGCGACTTCCATCAAATGGTCTTCCTCGACCGATTCCCTGGCAATGGCCAAAACTCCCTTGCTGGAAAACATCCAGGCGACGCTGTTGGGGGCCCCGAGGTTGCCGCCGCTGCGCTCGAAAACCTTCTTGATCTCCGGGGCGGTGCGGTTGCGGTTGT
This sequence comes from Phycisphaerae bacterium, assembly GCA_046754265.1. Taxonomy (GTDB): domain Bacteria; phylum Planctomycetota; class Phycisphaerae; order UBA1845; family UBA1845; genus OFTM209. Next base: position 3,373 of record JBHHVM010000413.1, on the reverse strand, counting down.
CGGTAATGGCCTGAGCCAGGATGGCGGCGCCACCGGGGCCATACCCCTCATACATCACTTCGTGAAAACTCTCGCCGTCCAGCTCGCCGCTGCCCTTCTTGATGGCCTTTTCGATGGTGTCCTTGGGCATGTTCGCCGCTTTGGCCTTGTCCACCGCCAGACGCAGCCGCGGGTTGTCTTTGGGATCCCCGCCGGTTCGGGCAGCCATGGTGACACCGCGGGACAGCTTGCTCCACAGCTTGCTGCGCTTTTTGTCGGTGGCGGCCTTCTTGTGCTTGATCGTAGACCATTTGGAATGCCCGGACATGGCTGCTCCTCTCCTTACGCCCTTGGCTTTATCGCATCCCCGGCCTGGGTGGGGTGCTGCGCTTGACTTGTCGAGGTCGGCGCCGCGTCTCGGCCCAGCGGGGCGACATCGGGGGGTTCGCCCTGCTCGACCTGCTGAATCTTCTGACGGGTCGATTCCAGGACGCTCTCATACTCGGGCCGATTCAGGGTGGACTCGTTTTCCAGACGCTTCTCGGCACGCTGCTGGGCCTCGATCCAATGCTCGCGGGCTTGCTCCGACTTTCCGGCGCGCCACAGGGCGTCGCCCAGATGGTTGTGAATCACCGGATCCTCGCCCGCCCCGGCCACCAGAGACCGGGTCAGCCACTTGACCGCCTCGGCGAACTGACCTTTCTTGTAAAGTACCCAACCCAGGCTGTCGAGATAGGCGTCGACGCGGGGCTCCTGGGCGACGGCAAACCGGAGGCGCTTTTCGGCTTCGTCCAGATTGATGCCCGAGTCCGCCCAACTGTACGCCAGATCGTTGTTGATGCCGGCATCGTTAGGCTTGAGGTCGTAGGCCTGCTCCAAGGCTTCGAGGGCTTGTTCCTTCTGACCGCGCTCCTGCCGGCATTGAGACAGCAGACGCAGATACTGGAACTTTGCATCGATGCCGGGCGAGCGTTCGATCCATCGGGTCAGTTTCACCTGGGCCTGGTCGAAGCGCTTGGCCTGGATGAGATGACCGGCCAACACCTGGCGAAGGACATCGCCGCCCAATGCTTCCGAACGATCGCCGGCCTGGGCCATCTCTTCCAGCATCTCACCCAGCAACTTGACGGCTTCTTCGTGGCGACCTGCGTCGTCGTAGACGTTGCGCATCTGCCATTGATAGGCCAAACGGTTGCGAGCCAAGAGCAGGCAGTTATTGGCCAACTCCAGCGCGTCATCGTGCCGGCCGGCTTCACCGAGCGTGGAAACCAGCAGCAATTGCAGGCGGTCGTCGTCCGGGTCGTCGTTCAACGCATCCAGGACGATCTGGCAAGCCCGTGCGCCCCGCCCGGCGCGTATCAGGGCGTCAACGAGTTGTCCGCGAAGGTCGGCGTCCGTCGGAGTCTGGCGATACCAGGTTTGCAGCCGCTCGAGGATGTCGGCGTGTTTGTCCGCCGCAAAATAGGCCTGGACCAGCGGGGCTCGCAGCCGAGCATCGTCCGGAGCGGCGGCCAGCCAGCCTTCCAGCGTCTGAATCTGTTCATCAAAACGCCGGGCTAGTCCCAGGATCTCCAGTAAATTGTTGCGGTAGGCGATTCGCTGTGCGTCGGTCAGATCATCACGGGCCAATTGACGGCGCACGATCTTCAAAGCCTCGTCGAACTGTTGGTCCGTAACCAACACGCTAACCAGACCGTTGATCCATTCAGTACGGTTGGGATAGCGCTGCAAGAGGGTGCGCAGCGTTTGGACGGCCCGGTCGAATTGAAGCGACATCCGATAGGCGTATTCCAGTGCCAAGAGCGTGTCGGAATCGTCGGGGGCAAGGTCGGCCGCACGTTTTAAGGTGGCCAATGCCTGTTCATACTCGCCGTCGTCCAGGTAGGTGATGCCGATGAAAGTCAGGCTTTCGGCATCGGGCCCAGCCGCATCCATCGCTTGCTGCAAGGTCCGACGAAACTGGGCCATGTCCGGATTGCGGGGATCGTTTTCCAGCAAGGCCACGCAGCGGGCGATGCGGTGAGGTGAGGCCGAGCGACTCCGAAGCTCATGGAGCTGCCGCGTAGCCTCCTCTCGGTCGCCCGAGCGAAAATAGAGCCCAAACAGCGCTTCACGGCTGGCCTGGTCTAGTGGATCGACCTCGAGTACAGCTTTGCGCTGGCGGATGGCCCGCAGCGTTTCGCCCGCCCGCTCGTAGAGATCGGCCAGGGCTTGGAGCGGTCGAGCGTCTTGAGGGCTGAGCCTGGCGGCCGACTTGTAGTGACCGATGGCTTCGGCTCGATGATCCAGCCCGCGGTGGGCGTCGCCCCGCAGCAATTCCACCCGGGCCTCGGTGGTGGCGTTCTCATCCAGAGCGTCCAGCAAACTCAGGGCGTCGGTCCAACGGAACTGCGCGATGCGTAAGGCTGCCAACTCGATCTGGGCGATCCGCAATTCAGGCGCCAAGACGACCGCTTGCTGAAGTTGGACGTCGGCCTGGCCATAATGGCCCCACTGGTTGGCCAGGCAACCTAGCAAGAACGCGGTCGAGGCGTCGGCGGCAGGGCGGTCACCCTGGGCATCCAGCAGGGCCAGGGCGTGCGGCTCAGCCAGTTCCAGCATCTTGGCCCGGGCGATGGGGGCCACCGACGGATCCTGGCGCATGGCCTGCGCCGCCGAGGCGACCGCCTGGCCCCAAGCCTGCCGGGCCACGTCAAGGTCAAACAGCCTCCAGTACAGGGCGACGTGCTTGGGATGGCGGGCGGCAAAACCCTCCAACTGAGCCCGGGCCCGGTCGGATTCTCCGAGTCGTTCCAACCCAGTGACATAGTTTAGCATGTGCTGCACGTCATCGGGGTGCTGGGCCGACAGCTCAGCCAGGTCGTCCAGGGCGGCTTGGGGATGACCGGCCCGACGATGCACGTCAAGCAGAAGGTCGACCGCGGTGGGGTCCTCGACCAGCAAGGCGCGGACCTTGTCCAGGGCTTGGGCGTAAGAGCCGGCCCGGGAGAGCAATTCGATCAGCTTCTTATGATCCTGCGGGGCTGCCGGTTGAACGGCCAAGGACTGGGACAGCGCTTCGGCCGCCTGACCGAACTGCCCGAGTCGTTCGTGGATGGCTGACCGGGCCCGACCTGAACTTCCACCGGTTACCTGAAGCAGAGTGGTTAACTCTGAGTCGGCATCCTCACGATCTGCCAAACCGGCCACGGTCTGCTCGAACCGCTCGTATGCGTCCAATGCGGCCACCAGGTAGCCCTCGCGGGTCAGGGTCTGGCCCAGTCGATGGAGCGCCAGGGCCCGGATATCCGGCTTTTCGGTGATGTTGGGACACGCCAGGGCGATGCGAAGCTCGCAGACGGCCTGCCCGTCATCGCCGTCATCCAAAGCGCTGCGGGCCAGCAGATAGTGTAGC
>JBHHVM010000412.1:0-3646 GCA_046754265.1 Phycisphaerae bacterium | reverse complement strand
CGGCCGAGGACGCCGAGCACGAAGCCGCCAAGGTCGTCGATCGATTGAACGAACTCCTGGCTGAGTTGGCCCAAATCGGGGCCATGGTCAAGGATTTTGAGGCGGGCCTGGTGGATTTTCCGGGGCGACGCAACGGAAAAGATGTTCTGCTTTGTTGGAAACTGGGCGAGGAAAAGCTCACCCACTGGCACGACCTGACCGCCGGCTTCACGGGCCGACGACCCCTCGACGAGGCGGTTGAATGAGAAATTCGAGTTTCGAGTAGCGAGTTTCGAGTTAAAAAACGGCTGCGGCTGCGCAGGTCCCTTCCTGTCGTTCACTCTGTGCTCTTTTGCAAACCACCGGCCCTTTCTTGGAGTTGGGGGATTTGTTTTCTTAGCACCTTGGCCTGGGGCGAATCGGGGAAACTCTCCACCACCCGTTGGGCCAGTCGCAGAGCCTCGGCAAAGCGGTTGCTCCGGACGTAATCCTTGATTTGGGCCTCGTATCCTTTTCGCCGCTGAATCTGTGCGTTGCCGCGGAGCGTGCCGAGTTCGGCGCGAAGGTGGACGGTCTCGGCTGCGTCGGGGTAGACGGAGATGAACTCCTCGGCGGCTGCCACTGCCTGGCTCCATCGGCGCTGCGTGGTGTAAGCCTGGACCAGTGCGAAACGCCGCCCCCGGCGGGTGACCTCGAGAAGCTGAGCGCAACGCTCCGAACGGGGATGGCCGGCCGCCAGGGCCTTGGCGACCTGCTCGGCCAGCAGCCAGTCGCCGGCGGCGATAGCCTCCTCCACCCGGGCCATGCCTTGGGCATAATCGAGCGGCTCGGTCTGGGCATCCAACGTGTCGATTCGCCCGGCGAGTTGTTCGAGCGCCTCGGACGGGCCGAACCGGGCCAGACCCGTGGCGTGCAACTGCCGGGCCGCCCGCAACCGGTTGTCGTCGATCGCTTCGGACACCTGGGCGCAGACCCGTTCTTTCTGCTGGTCCAAAAACCCCTCGCGAAGCTTTTCGCGCTCCGCTTCGGGCAGCAGCGTCAAATCGCGTATTTCGTGAAGCGTGTAGAGCATCTCGGCCAGCGTGGTGCGGGTGGGCACAGCCCCGAGCTGCCCGCCGGCACCTGCGGCGGCCTGGGAGTCGTCCTGCCCAACGGCGAACAGTTCGGCCCCACGCTTTTCCAACCCTTCGACCGCCCGCAGCGCCGCCGCCGAGTATTGTAAGAGCCCTGCGGCCGCCAGCAGCAGACCCCCAGCCACCAGCCCCACCATCAGGACAGCCACCAAGTTGAGCGCGAAATCGGCATCGACCGGTTGGGGAGAATTGACCCGGGCATACAGTCTCCACAACACGCCCAAAGCCGTGATCACCAACGCGACCACACCCAGTGATTGCACGAAAGCGGTGACCAACAACGGTCCCCCGAACTGGCGATGAAACCGGCTGTGCCGCATCTGAACCATGATCCTCTCCGCGAGGCGAGCCCACCTGCCCGGGACTATTCTCCCGGACGAACCTCCGGTCGGCGCCGCGAGGGACCATTATAGTGGTTTTGGCGACCCCTCGACCACCGCGGTGGACTGGATGGGGGCCCGGTTCTAGGATGTCTCGGAGGCCCGACCCGACACCGATGTGGATAAAACTCCAAAACCTGCCCTTTTATTTGCGTTGGCCGGTCAAGGTGCTGGTGTTGGCCGTCACTTTTTTCTTGATCTGCTTTCCCGACCCTGCCCTTTTTGTGCGACACATTCGGCACTGGCAGGACCCCAATGCCATGATCGACCCGGACCTGCCCGCCCTGGCCCCGTGGTTCGACGAGGTCCGCCAGGGCCTTAAGCAACCGGACAACCCCAAACAGGCCCTGCGCACCGTGGAACGATTCGTCAACGACAAGGTGCCCTATCGCTTCGACTGGGAGACGTGGGGTGCGGCCGACTATCTGCCCACCTTGCCCGAGGTGCTGGAGAAGGGCTACGAGGATTGCGATGGGCGGGCGGTGGTAGCAGCCTCACTTTTGCAAAAACTCGGCTACAAGGCTGAGTTGGTCACCGACTTCGCCCACGTCTGGGTCAAGACCGACCGAGGCGAAACCATGAGCCCCGGCAAACACCGCAGCGTCACCGCCACCGACCAGGGCCTGTCCATCAATTGGAAGGCCGTAACGCAGTCGCTGCCCCAATCGCTGGCCTACAGTGTCTCGCCCTTTCCGCTCGTTCGCGAGTTGATCTTCATCGGCGTCCTGTGGGGGTTGCTGCTGCGACCCGGCCTGGGGTGGGTCAGGCCGGCGGTTTGCTTGCTGGTGTTGTTCAATGGGCTGCTCATTCTGCGCTTCGGCGGGGTCAACTGGAAAGACCCCAACGCAGCGGCCCAGTTGTGGGGCTTGGGGCAAATGATCGCCGCCCTTTGGCTGCTCCGCCGAATGGGGCATAGGGCGTTCACCGGGCAGCTCCAGGCACAGACCCCCGCCGAAACCCTGTAAAGACTTGTCGCGGACCGACCAATCTCTCGGTATCCTTTCCGAATAAGGATTAGAATCCCAATAGTCAAAGGTCCAGATCAGGATAACCTGAACCGGTGTGTTGATAGGAGGTCTGTTTGAGATGAACATTTCTGCGCGAGCCATGGTGGTATCGATCCTGGTCCTGGGCACAGCCGCCCCTGCAACGTTGGCCCAGTTTGATCTGACCACCCAATCCAAATCCAAGCTGGCCCACTTCCACCTGGACGGGCCGATATCGGAAAGCCCCGCGTCACCGAACCCTTTTGATCTGATGTTCAACCCCAAAAAACCCATGTCGTTCAAGGACCTGCTGGAGCGTTTTAAGAAGGCCCGCGACGACGACGACGTCAAAGCCGTGATTCTTACCGTGGACAACATCCCGTTGGGGTTCGCCCAACTTCAAGAGCTTCGCCAGGCCATTCAACAGGTGCGGTCAGCCGACAAAGAGGTCTACGTCTATACCGAACAGATGAACACGGGCAGGTATTTGCTGTTAAGTGCCGCGTCGCGCATCACCATGGTGCCCACCGGCACGCTGTGGCTGACCGGTATCTTCGCCGAATCGCCCTACATCCGCGGCCTGTTGGACAAGCTGGAAATCGACGTCGATATTATGCAATTCGAGGACTACAAGTCGGCCGGCGAGACCTTCAGCCGCACGGGACCCAGCACCTACGCCGAGGAGAACGTGAACTGGCTGTTGGACGGCCTATACGATAGCTCCGTCAAGATGATCGCCGATGCCAGACAGTTGTCGGCCGAGAAAGTAAAAGCCTTGATCGACGACGGTCCCTATTCGTCGGAACAGGCCCTAAAGGCCGGTCTGATCGACGCCGTGCAGCACCGCCAGGACTTCTTCGCCGATCTCAAGGAACGCTACAACGACCCCGAAATCGACCGCGACTACGGCGAAGATGAGGGCGAACAACTTCCCGATGATTTCTTCGGGCTGGTGAAGTTCTTCATGAACGCCATGAAAGGCGCCGTCCAGAAGTCCACCGCCCCCAGCGTGGCCATTGTCTACGTCGAAGGCACCATCAGCGAAGGTCATAGCGATCAACTCGGTGGCGGCGGAGGAGCCTACAGCACGCCGATTCGCAAAGCACTGAACAAGGCGGCCAAGGACGACACGGTCAAGGCCGTCGTCGTCACCGGCGCCGGCGACAAC
>JBHHVM010000411.1:0-3660 GCA_046754265.1 Phycisphaerae bacterium | reverse complement strand
CGCCCCGCTCAAACAAGTCGCTCAAGAACTGATCGTAGCCGGGGGGGCTGAGGCGCTGGTGAAACGTAGATTGGCGCAGGATTAAGCGGCGCATCGCCCGTGCCTCCGGCGGGGTCGCACATTTCATGGACGTGATCCGACACGATCGACTCAGATTCCAGCGTTGAGCAGATCGCCCAGAGTGAGTTTTCCGTCGATTAGCGCCTGACGCAGCTTGGCTGGGGTCAAATCGGCAGGGGGGTCGGTTCGCGTGTCGGGCCAGTGCCGGGCCAGCAAGTCGACCAGATCGCCGGTGTGTTTGAGCCCCGAGGCTTCGTCGGCCGGCAGCCGTGGACCGGGCCAGCCGGGTTCGTCCGCGACGCCGAACCGGGCCCGCACCAACGACGGCACGATGGCGAAATCTCCGTCCAAGGCGAAGGTACTCAAAGGGGCGCTCCACCGGTTCGCCTGGCCGCCGCGAAACTCGAAAACGCGAACGCCGCGGTTATCCACCAGCCACTGTCGAAGACGCCCATCCCCCAGCCGTTGCTCGATGCCGACGATGGGCCCGTCGCCGCCGGGTGTTGGCACCGCCCACCACAGGCCCGCATGAGGATTGGACCGGTTGGCCTTGGACAGTTCTATTCTGGGCGAATTCAATTGGGGGCAACCGGTCAGCCACCCCAGTGACAACACAATGGCGGCACCCTGGCACAACCTCGCCGGGAGCAACGAATCATCAACCAGCCTGGTCCCCATGCCCGCCGAGCCTATCCGCAACCATCAGCCATGCCAAACGGTCGCCCCGCGCCGTCAACGGCCGACGTCAAAAGGTAAACCCGCCACCTCAACCTCAGCCTGCCCCCCCTCATCTGAATGGACGGTCAGCTTCGACCCCGCCTTGGCCAACGCCGTCCGGACATACCCCAGACCGATGGGGCGATCCATGGCCGGCGACACACAGGCCGAGGTGACTCGCCCGACGGCTGCCCCGTCGTGCTCCAGCCGGGCCCCGGCACATAGGGCAGAGGCGTCCGCCCCCACCAGCCCCACCAGCTTTCGGGCCAGCGACCCGTGGGCCCGCATCCGTTCGACGACTTCCTGGCCCAGGTAGCACCCTTTGTCAAAAGAGACCGCCCGGGCCACCTGCCCCGTCTCGGCCGGCAGCACCTGATCGTCGATCTCCTGGCCTGACCAGGGCACGCCCGTTTCAATCCGCCGCCACTGAACCGACTCCAGGCCCACCGGCTTGATCCCCTCATCGAGAAGCCCCTGCCAAACCGAAACCGCCGACTCGATGGGCACAAACAGTTCGGCACTCGGCAAGCCGCAGAAATCGTGTCGCAGGACGCCGACTTCCACCCCGTGGATGTCCATCGGTTTGAACGTCAAAACCGGCCCGCTCCCGTCGCCGGCCAGTAGCGCATGATGGCCCCCGCCAACCAACGCCAGACGAGCCACCGAGTCGCTGTGATCGGCCAAGGTGACGTCTTCACTGATGACGTATTTGTCAAGGTGTTTGATGGCCAATCCCACGCCACGGCGATCCAGGTCCAGAACAATCCGGTCCGCCAGGACGCCGGCCACCGCGTCAAAGATGATGCGGCCCTTCACGTTGCAGGCAAACAGGTATCGGGCTTGGTTCGTCGGCACATCCTTGATGTGATTGGTGGTCAGGTTGTGCAGCCAATCCGCCCGGTCTTGACCCGTGATGTCGATGCCACCCCGATAGCCGCGGTCGACGACACCAACGCCGTCGGCCAGGTGTTTGTATTCCCCCAAAGGATCGCCGAAATGCAGCGGGGTGGGAGCCTCGGCATGCCGAGTCATCTCGGCTCCTGCCCGGCACTGGGCTTCGACAAGGGCTGTTGCTGAGCACATGGGTCAAATCTCCGTTTTTTGAGGCTCGGCTCAGGCCGCTTGTCGGCCCGCGACCGAGCATAGACCCGGGCCTGGTCATGTCAAAACCCCATCCCACCACCCGGATTATCCCGAAAAAGCCTTGAAATAGCACCGATATAGTTCTATATATGATCCGGGCTGTAGTGAGGACTTTTTTGGACGTTTCGCCATGCTGGCGCTGACTCGCAAGACGGACTACGGCCTAGTCGCCATGGCCTACCTGGCCAACCGACCCGACCAGGTGTGCAGCGCCCGCGAGATCGGCGAGGCCCACAGCATCCCGCTCCCGGTGTTGATGAATATCCTCAAAGCCCTTAACCGTCAGGGGATCATTAGCAGCATGCGGGGCGCCCGGGGCGGCTATCAGTTGGCCATCGACGTCGCCCGGGTGAGCTTGAAGGAGTTTATCGCCGCCGTGGAGGGCCCCATCCGCATGGTTCTCTGTGCCGACGAGCACCATGAAGGCAATGCAAGTTGCGTGATCGCGGGGTGTTGCCCCGTTCAAGTCCCGCTGGTACGCCTCCACGATCGATTCTCCGACTTCCTATCCCAGGTGCCCTTGTCCGACATCATCCAGGGCCCTTCTCCGGTGACGATTAACACCCTGCAAACGGTAGAGGAAAGCGAACATGCATAGAGTGTATTTGGACAATGCCGCCACCACCCCGGTCGACCCCCGCGTCTTGGATGCGATGTTGCCCTATTTCAAGGAGGCGTTCGGCAACGCCGCCAGCCGCAACCATGCGTTCGGCTGGCAGGCTGAGGAGGCGGTGGACCAGGCCCGCAATCAGGTCGCAAACGTGATCGGGGCTAGCCCCAAAGAGATCATCTTCACCAGCGGGGCCACCGAGAGCAATAACATCGCCGTCAAGGGCGTGGCCCACATGTACCGCGACAAGGGCAACCACATCATCGCCCAGGAGACCGAACACAAAGCGGTCATCGACCCGGCCAAAGCCCTGGAGCAGGAGGGTTTCAAGGTCACCTTCCTACCCGTGCAAAAGAATGGACGGATCGACCTGGCCACCCTCGAGGCGGCCATCACCGATCAGACCATCCTGGTCTCCATCATGTTCGCCAACAACGAGATCGGCACCATTCAGCCCATGGCGGACATCGGGCGGATTTGCAAAGACAAAGGCGTCATCTTCCACACCGACGGCACCCAGGCGTTCGGCAAGGTGCCCATCGACGTGGGCGACATGGGCATCGACCTGCTCAGTCTTTCAGCCCACAAGATCTACGGCCCCAAGGGGTGCGGGGCCCTCTACGTCCGCCGCAAACGCCCGCGGGTCCGCTGCGAGCCGGTGCTGCATGGTGGCGGGCACGAACGAGGTATGCGCTCCGGCACGCTCAACGTCCCGGGCATCGTCGGGCTGGGCGCCGCCGCTGAAATCGCCCAGCGGGAAATGGCCGCCGAGGCCACCCGGCTGTCCGAACTGTGCGAAATCCTTTGGAAAGGGCTGTCCAGCCGGTTGGACGATATTTTCCGCAACGGCGATCCGGACCATTGCCTGCCCACCATCCTGAACGTCAGCTTCCTCTACGTGGAAGGTGAATCGCTGATGATGGGTTTCAACGATATTGCCGTCAGCAGCGGCAGCGCCTGCACCAGCGCGTCGCTGGAGCCCAGCTACGTGCTCAAAGCCCTGGGGCTGGGCGATGACCTGGCCCACAGCTCCATCCGTTTTTCGATGGGGCGCTTCACCACCCGGCAGGACATCGACCACACCGGGAGGCAGCTCGAAGGGGCCGGCGATGGTGGGGTTGGCTGGCAGG
>JBHHVM010000410.1:0-3665 GCA_046754265.1 Phycisphaerae bacterium | reverse complement strand
CCTCGAACAGCGGAGCGATCTGCGGGAGGCCCAGCTCCTTGCCGAGGTGATAGTCTTCGGCCCCGCAGCCGGGGGCGATGTGAACGATGCCCGTCCCTTCCGATTCCGTGACTTGTTCCCACGCAATGACGCGATGAGCCGAGATCGCCTCCGCCGCGCCGTCGAGCGCGTCGAACGGACCGTCGTAGGTCCAACCGACCATCTGTGAGCCCGGGATCGTGCCCTCGATCTCATAGCCACCCTGCTCTTTGAACATCTGATGAAGCGTCTTGAGTTTGGGCGTGTCTTTGGGCCAGGGCTCCGAGCCGAACCCCTCCTTGAACTGACTGGCCAGGCGTTGGAAGTTCAGGTTTTCCTTGGCGAAGTAATAAAGCGCCCCGCCCCTCTTGGCCCGCAGCTTGACGTATTCCAGATCGCCACTCACGGCTGCACCGGTGTTGGAAGTCAGCGTCCAAGGGGTGGTGGTCCAGACCAGCAGGAACTCGTTGTCCCGCCCTCGCAATGGGAAGCGCACAAAGACCGAGGTGTGGGTGACCAGTTTTCGTCCCTCGGCGATCTCCATGTGCGAATAGGCACAGCCCGCTCGCCCCGACCAGGGCATGACGTCGGTGCCCTTGTAGAGATAGCCCAACTCGTGGCACTTCTTGAGGAAGCTCCAGATGGTGTAGTTGTTCTCGTCGGCCATGGTGAAGTAGGAGTCTTCCCAATCCATCCAATAGCCCAGACGCTTGGATTGCTCGGTCTGAATGCCGGCGTACTTGTCCACCCGGGCTTTGCATTCCTCGGTGAACCTGGCCAGGCCGAACTTTTCGATTTCGTCCTTGGTGGCAAAGCCAGGCTGTTTTTCGACCTCGAGCTCGACCCACAGGCCCTGGCAGTCGAAGCCGTTCTGATAGCGCAGGTCGTGCCCAGTGGCGGCGAAGTATCGCTGAAAGGCGTCTTTGTACGTCCGCCCCCAGGCGTGGTGGACGCCCATGGGATTGTTGGCGGTGATCGGCCCGTCCAGGAAGCTCCACGGCTTTTTGCCGGCGTTCTTTGCCCGGAGCTTCTCGAAGGCGCCGGTCCGCTCCCAGAAATCAAGAATCCGCCACTCCAGGGCGGGGAAACTGATCTTGGGGTCAACCTTCTCAAAAGGCATCAAGCCACTCCTGCATTCTAGATTGGGAGTCTTGAACGCTCCCTCCGTTAGATTAAGTTGGGCAATATATCCGGTTCCAACCCGTATGGTAAAGATCAAGGGTTGAATCTTCGCTCCACAGGCCTTTCGCCCTCATCGGTGCCGCCCCAAACATTTGCGGATCGTCCGTCCGTAGCGGCGGCCTTGGTTGCATGGGGGAGCGCCCGCGTTGCCAAAGCTCCGGACAATTGGGTTGGCTCGACGAAGAAAGGAGAAGCGGGCCGCGGAATGGAACAACGTCTCCCGGCGCGGCGGACGACGGCAAGTGAAAGCTCGATCCACAAGCGAACCGTTGGGATTGGTGCCCTCGGAAGGCAGACGGATGAGGTGTGTGGTCCCCTCCTGATGCACAATCGGCCGCGCTTTTCGAAGCCGCGGCCGGTCGGGAAGCTTGTCTGTCGTGTTCCCCCTGCACGACAGGCTGTCGATTCTTTTGGATCAGGCCCTGGGGTGGGCGTCGTCGTAGGCTTTCTTGAGTCGCTGGCTGCTCAGGTGAGTATAGATCTGGGTCGTGGACAGCGACTGGTGGCCCAGCAACTCCTGGATGCTGCGTAAGTCGGCCCCGTTGTTGAGCATGTGCGTGGCGAAGCTGTGCCGAAGCGTGTGCGGGCTGATGGAGGGGTCCAGCCCGGCTTGGGCCAGGTACTTGTCCAGCTTTCGACGGACGCTGCGCGTGCTGAGTCTTTGGCCGTGCTTGTTGGCGAACAAGGCGTCCTGGTCGTACTCAGCCACCCGGGGGTCGTTGCGACGCATGTCCATGTAGCGGCGGATGGCTGCCAGAGCAGTCGGGCCGATGGGCGTGGTGCGCTGCTTCTTGCCTTTGCCGCGGACCCGCAGGCAGCAGCCGCCAAAGTCGATGTCGGTGATGTTCAGGTCCACCAATTCGCTGACCCGGATGCCGGTGGAATAGAGCACTTCCAGCATGGCCCGGTCGCGGGAACCCAGCAGCGTGTTGATGTCCGGCGTGTTGAGCAGCACCTCGACCTGCTCCTGCTCAAGGAATTTGGGCAGGCGCTTTTCCTGTTTGGGCGTCCGGATGGTGGCCAGGGGGTTGGCATCGACGTAACCCCGGCGGCGGCAAAACTTGTAGAAGCTTCGCAGCGTGGCCAACTTGCGGGCGGTGGTGGATTTGGAGTAGTCCTGCTGACCCAGGAACGCCAGAAAGCGGCGGATGTTGTCGGCGTCGACGTCCAGGTACATCTTTCGGAGATCGGTGGCCGAAGCCGTGACGGTCGCAGTGGCCACGCTGGTGGAATGGCCCGGTCCATCCGCAAAAGAGGGACCGTGTCCGCCGACGCCGCCGGCCGAACCGCTGGAGTGGTCGGAGCAGAGAAACTCGGTGAACTGCCTGAGGTCAGCCGAATAGCACTTGGCTGTGTGCGGCGAGAAGTGCCGCTCAAAGGTCAGGTAGTTCAAAAACTCGTTTATCAGGTTGTTCTCGGTCATGTCCGGTAGCTACACATCGGCGAGTGTCATACCGAGCTTGAACAAGGCCGTGGGACTTGGGTCAACTGCGGTCCCAACGGTCTACTTAACGATCTTATCGAGCTCCGTCTCGAGCCGTCGGCCCATCTGGTAACTGAGGACGGCTGCATCAAACCAGTCGAACTGACTGGCTTTATCGGCCGCCAACGACGCAAAGGCGTCGATGACTTCAGCTTCGTGCCCCGATTGGTACCGAAACACGAAACGCTGTGCCCCTTTGACCAGCGAAAGCTGCCGCTGCGGCTTCTTCACGGTGCTACCTCCCCCGGAACGGCTCCCATAGGCCTCTTGCCTTGGGGGGTGTCGAACAACTGTTTGACCACCTGGGCGGTACAGAACCGGAAGTAGTGCTCTTGGCTGACCAGAAAGAGGCGCCAGCCAAAGGCGCTGCCGTCGTCGCCACGGTGATCGGCGAATTGCCGCACGCGATGGAGGATGAAGTCGTGGGCGGCGTTGTACACTTGCTGGGTCTGGGCGATGGGGAGATCGACCCCCTGATCGACCTGGCCGACGGCAAACGGACGGGCCTGACGCGAAACCAGGACCGGATTGAGGCCATCGCCCGCCGTGCGGCCGGCAGCCCGCCCGTAAAGCTGGGCTGCGATTCCAACGACGGGAGGGTCATAGGGGTCATACTCTGTCACCGCAAATACGAGGATCGCGTCGGCCCCAAGGCGGTCCTTGATGGACAGCGCCTGGGCGGGCGACCCCACCTCGGTTATTCCCAGGCGGCTCATCACCGCCAGGACTCGGCTGACGGGAATCACACTGATCCCGTCGGCGTGCCCCAACTCGCTGGCCATGAGGTCGGCCACCTTGTCGGGATCGAAGTCGGTCGAACCGGAAAAATTCAAGGCCGGTGCGACCGCGACAGTCAAAGGGCCCAGCCACGTGTTTGGCACACGGGCCGGGTCAACGGAAAAGCTATTCCGTTGCGAACACCCTCTCCCGCCCAGGCATAGCCCGCACAGGCAGGCCATGAGCCAGGTCGAACTCCTTTTCA
>JBHHVM010000409.1:0-3668 GCA_046754265.1 Phycisphaerae bacterium | reverse complement strand
TGGTGGAGTCGATCCAGACGCATTTGCAGGCCCAGGATCAGCGGTCGGAACAGATCGCCAAGGTGTTGGGCACGCTGGCTGAATCGACGGCCCGATTGTCCGAAGCGGCCGGCTCTCAATCGGAGCAGTTGGGTTCCATTGCAGGCCACCTCGAGGTAAACAACGATCGGGCCCGGCGGTGGGAACAAACCCTCTTCGAGATTCCCAAATTGGCCGACGCCCAGCGGGAAGCGTTGACGGCGATCGGCCAGGAGTTGAAGACCGGCCACCAGGCTGACCAGCGCATTTCAGACGCCCTGCAGGGGTTCCGGCAGGCGGTGACGGGTTGGAGTGAGGCTTCATCAGCCAACGCCCAGGCGCTGAACGACCTGAAGCAGGCCGCCGCCCGGCGCGACGAGGACTTAAATCAACTGATCGCCGTCCAGTCGAAGCGGTATGTCGGCCTGTTCGTGGTGACGTTGGTGCTGGCGGCGGCGGCCATCGGCGTGGGGCTGATCGCACTGCTCAAGTAGTGCCCCTTTGATCGGAGTTTTCCATGGAAGCCAAGGAGATGATGTTGAACCTGCTCAACGGCATGGGCAAGTTCGATGCGTCGGACTTGCACCTGAAAGTGGGCTACCCCCCCTACTACCGCGTCGCAGGCCATCTCCGTAAAGTCGACGTACCCGCCATTGACGACTCAGTCTTCCTGGAAAAGATGCTCTCGTGCATCGTGCCCGAAGCCCGGCGGCACGAGTACGACGAACACGGCGATCTGGACTTTTCATACCGAGGGCAAACCGGAGACCGCTATCGCGTCAACGTCTTTCGGGCCACCGGCGAAATGAACAGCGCCATCCGGCGCGTGCAGAGCCAAATCCCCAGTTTTGAAGAACTGAGCCTACCGCCTATCTACCGCAAGATCGTGGAGCTCAACGTCGATGGGCTGGTGCTGATCAGCGGCATCACCGGATCGGGCAAAAGCAGCACGCTGGCTGCCATGCTGCAATACGTCAACGAAAACCGGGCCATGCACATTATAACCATCGAGGATCCGGTGGAATTCACCTTCAACCCGGACAAGGCCATCATCTCCCAGCGCGAGATCGGCATCGATATTCCCGACTATGCCGAGGCGTTGCGCTACGCCGTGCGACAGGATCCCGACCTCATCTTCATCGGGGAGATGCGCGACAAAGAAACCATGCTGGCCGCCATTCAGTCGGCTGAAACGGGTCACATGGTCATGGGGTCGATCCACTGCTCCGACGCGGCCCAGACCTTTGCCCGGATCCTCGAGTTCTTCCCGCGAGAAGAGCACGCCTTCATCCGCTCGTCGCTGTCCAACTCCCTGGCGGCTATCTGCTGCCAAAAACTGATCCCCGCCACCGAAGAGGGCAAGCGCGTCCCCGCCACGGAAGTGCTGCTGAACAATTCGACGGTCAGGGACAAGATCCGTCACGAGGAAGACGAAGATTTGCCGGCCATCATGGTCAACTCGCGGGAAGAGGGCATGCGGACCTTTACCGATTCCCTGGCTGAGCTGATCGAAAAGGACATGGTCTACTACGACACCGCCCGCGAGTACGCCCCCAACAAAGAGGCGTTGGCCTCGGCGGTCAAGGGCATCAAGACCTCGGCCGGAGGGCTGGTCGGGCGAGGAATACGCGGCGGGAGAAAATAGGCCTCCTGTAACGATTTCTAAAGACCCAATTCGCCCGGACCAGACCCTCGCCGGGGCAAATCACGAGCGATCTCATCGCACCGCCGTATGGATACGACGTGCCCTAAAAAAACCGCGGCGGCCCGAGTTGATGCACTCGAACCGCCGCAGGGGTTGATTCTAACAACCCAACATCCGACTACCGGCGGAGGCCCTGCCGCTTCCTGCGGCCCATCCATCCCAGCATCAAGAAGGGGAAGAACAGCAACCCTACGCCGTTGAAGATGCCACAGGCTGAGCCCCCGCGGCCGCCACCTCGCTGCCCGGCGCCCTCGCCACCGTCGTCGGGGGTCACCACCGGAGGCTGCTGACCGGCTTCTTCTTCCTGGCAGGCGTTGCCCTCACCGTCGCCATCGTCATCGGCCTGATCGTCGTTGGCCACCAGCGGGCAGTTGTCGCACACGTCGCCCACGCCGTCCCCGTCGGCATCAGACTGCGATGCGTTGGATTCCAGCGGGCAGTTGTCGCACACATTACCCACGCCGTCGCCGTCGGCATCGGATTGGCTGGCGTTGGAGTCAACCGGGCAATTGTCGCAGGCATCGCCCAAGCCGTCGCCGTCGACATCGGACTGGGCCACGTTGGAATCCAGCGTGCAATTGTCGCAGGCGTCGCCCACGCGGTCGCCATCGGCATCGGATTGGCCACCGTTGGGATCCAGCGGGCAGTTGTCGCAGGTATCCCCCACGCCGTCCGCATCGGCGTCGGACTGCCCCGCATTGACATCAGGCGGACAGTTGTCGCAGGCGTCGCCCTCGCCGTCGTCGTCGGAATCGGCCTGGCCCGGGTTGCCGTCGAACGGGCAGTTATCACACATATCGCCCACGCCGTCGTTGTCATCGTCGAGCTGATCGGCGTTGGCATCGATCGGGCAGTTGTCGCACGTGTCACCCTCGCCGTCGCCGTCGCCGTCGGACTGGTCCGGGTTGGTGTTGGCCGGGCAGTTGTCACAGGCGTCACCGAGCGAATCGCCGTCGGCGTTGGCCTGATCGGTGTTGGCAATATCCAGGCAATTGTCGTCGGCGTCGCAAATGGTATCGGCATCGCGGTCCGGGCAGTCGCCGCCACCGCCTCCGCCTCCGCCTCCTCCGCCGCCGCCGCCGCAGCTCCCACTGACGTTAATGGTGAATTGGCATTGGGTCGCCCCAAGTCCAACTCTGCGGGCGGGACTTTGAACCGTCGCCGTGCAGGTCACGACCGTCTCGCCGAAGGGGAAGGCCCCGGGCTGAACGTCACAGCTTACCGAACAAGACTGTAAACCGTCTTGGGTCTGCTCGGACGGGGCATCGGTGCTTAGGCAAGCAAACAAGCAGCTATTGGTACCCTGATCGAAGAAAGCCGTCGGCGGATCGAACAACACATCGTCCGCACCAGCGAAGGACGTACAGGTTACGCTCATGTCATCCTGGCAACGACAGTCTTCACACGTGTCGGTGGCCTCGTCGCACTCGAAGCCAAGGTCGCACGGCTTGGTGCCCGGTTCACACATCCCGTTCACACAGGTTTCGGGACCGTTGCAATACAACCCGTCGTCACAATCTCCGTCATCGTCGCACTCGCAGGTGTCGGTGGCCTCATTGCACACGAAGCCCGATGCACACGGATCGGTGCCCGGCTCGCAGGTGCCGTTCAGGCAGGTTTCAGGACCATTGCAATACAGACCATCGTCGCAATCCCCGTCATCGTCGCACTCGCAAGTATCGGTGGCCTCGTTGCAGACGAAGCCCGGATCGCATGGGTCGGTGCCCGGCTGGCAGGTGCCGTTCAGGCAGGTCTCGGGACCGTTGCAGTACAAGCCGTCGTCGCAATCCCCATCGTCATCGCACTCGCAAGTATCGGTGGCCTCGTTGCAGACGAAGCCCGGGGCGCACGGGTCGGTGCCCGGCTGGCAGGTGCCGTTCACACAGGTTTCGGGACCGTTGCAATACAACCCGTCGTCACAATCCCCGTCATCGTCGCACTCGCA
>JBHHVM010000408.1:0-3684 GCA_046754265.1 Phycisphaerae bacterium | reverse complement strand
ACACCCCTTCGCCGCGGGAGACCTTACCTGACGTAGCCCAACGACGGGAAGCCATCCAAGACCAGGCCGATGCAGATACCCGCGGGCCGACCGATCCGTTGCAGACCGAACCCTCGACCGACCCCGGTGCTGACATTCCGGTGCCGCAGTTTCAGCCTACCGAAGGCGACTGGGCGACCGATGTGCAATCTGCCTACCGCTTTATCACGCAGGTCACCCAGCGCGAAGCCCAGATCATGGCTGACCTGGAAGGACGCCCCACAGACAAAAAACGGTACGAACAGGACCTTCAGAATGCGTGGCGCCTGTTCACCGAACCGGTGACCTCATTTTCGGGCACCGGCGATTCCAAGGTGCAACAGTACATCCTCACCGCCGAAACGCTGCTGCGCGACGGCAAGTATTACCAGGCCCGGTCCATGTATGAGCGGGCCCGGTCCCTGGATCGCCGCAATCCTTTGGTCCTGTTGGGTCTGGGCCACGCCCTATTGGCCGCGGGCGAATACTACAGCGCCGCCGTCTTGATTTCCCGTGCGGTGGAGCTTTTTCCAGCCATGGCCTACCTTCGGTTCGATTTGAATGAATTCGTTCACCAACCCGACCTGCTGGAAATCCGCCGGGCAGACCTGGAACGGCGGCTCGAACAAAAAGAGGACTTACGCTTTCGTTTCCTGCTGGGGTACGCCGAATTCTACAGCGGCCTGCCCCAGTTCGGCATGCCCAACCTCCAACGGGCCGCCCAAAGCGCCCCGGTACATTCCGGCATCGCCCGCCTGTACCAGATCCTCCGGCAAAAGCAGCGGGCCGACCAGAATTGATCGGCTCAACATTGGCACTTTCGGGATACTCCTAGACCTCCAAACGGAGCAAAGGTGACCGCCTTGAAAACATCTTCCACCTTCATGACAGTCCTGGCCCTATTCACCGTGGCATGGCCGAGGACGAGCTTGGCCCAGACTACCCAAAACGCGCCCGACCAGGACGGAATTCACCTTCACGCTGCCCCCAAGCCTCTGCCCGCCGGCGCCGTCACCGCCGATTGGGATGCCTTCTTGGGCAGTCAGGGCAACGGGCAATGCCGCGAGACCAAACTCCTCAAAAGGTTCCCCTCCGCCGGCCCGACGCTGCTTTGGGAGGTACGCAAAGGCACCGGATTCTCATCGCCGGCCATCGGTAACGGCCGGGTTATCCTGTTTCATCGCCTCGGCAATACCGAGAGCGTCGACTGCCTGAATGCTCTAACCGGGCGTCGCCTTTGGCGCTTTAGCTACCCTACAACCTACAAGGATCGCTATGGATTCAATAACGGGCCCCGCTCCAGCCCGGTCATCGACAACGGCCGGGTGTACACGTATGGGGTCGAAGCCAAGCTTCACTGCCTGAACCTTGAAACCGGCCAATTGCTTTGGTCGCGCGACCTGCGGTCGGACTTTCAGGTGCCGCCCAATTATTTTGGCGAGGGAACGTCGCCGCGCATTTGGGGCGACGTGCTAATCCTCAACGTGGGCGGCCAAGGCGGGCCTGCGGTCATCGGCCTGGACAAGACGGATGGCCATACCGTCTGGCAAACCGACAACCAGGATTGGGGCGCTAGTTACGCATCGCCCGTGGTCGGCAAGGTGCATGGCCAGCCGTTGGCCTTCGTCCTGGCGGGCGGAGACGTCGATCCGCCGACCGGCGGCTTGTTGGGCATCGATCTAAACAAAGGTGCGGTCCGCTATCGCTTCGCCTTTCGCAGTAAGAACTACATTTCGGTCAACGCCGCCAGCCCCGTCCTGATCGACGACCGAGTCTTCTTGAGTAGCTCCTACCGCACCGGCGGCGTGATGCTGGCCCTGGAGAGCGGCGGTCATGTCCGCCAGTTGTGGAAAACCGGGGAGCTCGAGTGCCACTTTGCGACGCCCATCTACCGAGAGGGACACTTGTACGGCTTTGACGGCTCCGGAAAATCCGATACGTCCCTGGTCTGCCTCGAAGCCTCCACGGGCAAACTCAAATGGCGCCACGTGCCCGAATGGACCGAGACCCTCGATGTGGGGGGCAAGCCCAAGGACATGTCCATCGGCGTGATGCGCGGCTCGCTGATTTGGGCGGACGGGCGCTTCTTGTGCCTGGGCGAAATGGGCCATCTTCTGTGGTTGAATCTGACACCGCAGGGCTATGAGCAAATCGCCCGCGCCCGCCTGTTCTGGGCCGACGAGACCTGGACCCCGCCGGCCATCAGCCAGGGGCTGCTCTACATCATGCAGAACCAGTCAAGCCCCCTCGACAAATCGGTCCGCAGACTGCTTTGCTACGATCTTCGAGCAGCGCGTTGACCCCTTCCCCCGACCGGGCAAGACGCAGTCCGCCCGGCCCGAAGTACGCGGCTCGCCCGGTGCCAAGGCGTCGAGCCGATCGTTCTTGACTCGGCCGGCTGCGAGAAGGTAGGATACACCGGTTAAGGATCAGGGCATCTTCAGCGGTTGCAACGGCTTGGAGAGGAATCTCGGCGGGCTCAACGCCGATTTCGGGCCAGAGACTGCTGCATTTCACTGTCATGCTCCACCCAACGCCCGGCCGAAATGCGGCCAGTCGAGGCCTTGTGTGTCTTCGCGGTGCCGGTGCGTGGCATTGGCGGCGCCACCACGGCTCCGGGTTGGGGAATCCTTCAAAAAGCGGGGGCCAGCCGCCTGAAACCAGGGACCATAAACATGAAAACTCGACCCAGATGGCCGGCGTTTGGAATTATCGTCACGGTCGTCTTGTCCGGCTGCGACGGTGGCGGAGGAGGAGGAGGAGGAGGCGGAGCGACCGGCCCGTCAGATGTTTCAACCGATGAACAGACCCTCGGCACCGACGGCGCCACTGGGAATGAAGGGTCGTCACCGGCATTGGCTGCATCTGATGACAATCTGCCCACAGTCCAGGCCACCGATGCCCAAATCGACCGGATGTTGGCAGAGGGTGCCGACGCGCCCACCATCTGTGCCGAAGTGGCCCAGTCGCTCCAGGACGACGATCGCGTGGCCGGTGCGGCGGTGGACCCGGACATCGATGCGGTCTGGGTGGATTTTGTCGACGGAGAGTCGCAAGTCTTTCAGATCATCGATGACACGGCGGACAGTGAAGGCCTCATCAAGGACGACACGTTTGCGCTCATCAAGAGTGTCCAAAATCGAAACAGGAATAGACCCACGCCACCGGTGACCCAGCCCCGCCAGTTCAACCCCCCGAACCCGGCTGACCTGATTCACCTGCCCGCCAAAGACAAGGCCCTGCTGGCCAACGCGCTTTCGCCCTTTCATGCCAACTGGGACGTCACCGACACCACGGAAAAACTCTTTGCCATGCTGTTCGATCTGGGCTATGAGGGCAAACGCGTGCCGTTGACCCTGGACCTGGTCGAAACGTTTGGCGACTACGGCGTCATCGTGCTGGAAACCCACGGCACGTGGCGCGACCCGATTTATCCAGCGGATCAGGTCCAATTGCCGGCCGGCATCCTCGATGACGACGACAATTCCACCAGCCCGACCAACGACAACTGCGGGGGCACCGGCGCCCGCCACGTGTTGCTGACCACTACGCGCGTCACCGGCGCCAACCTGGCCCCCCGCGGCGGGGAGATCTTCTGCGGGCAACTGGTGATCTGGAATGTCCACCTGCGGCAGAAGAACGGCAAGGTGACCAAGCAAGCCAACT
>JBHHVM010000407.1:0-3685 GCA_046754265.1 Phycisphaerae bacterium | reverse complement strand
GTGGCAAAAAGCGGACCCTTCGCCTCCGCGCCACACCGACAACCGAATAAAGTTGCGTAGGCCACAGCAAAGGCGTCGAAACGCCTGCTGGCCAAGCCGGCCAAAGGTCATTCGGGAAATGTCGGATGCTTCAATCCGACGTATCCGTCGTGCCCCGGGCCAACCACTCCCGGGCCCGTCGCATCAGGTCCTCCGGGTAGCCCTCGCGCTCCAGCACGCGCAGCGCGTTCCGCGTATGGGCCGGGCCCGTCCTTAACCGGTAATCAAACACCATGCCGCTTGGCCCCAGGTCCTCTTGAAAATGATAGTTGGCTGCGGGCGATCCGGTGGCCAGTTCGGTGATCCGCTGTTCGTGCGTAGCCACCAGGTAGAAATGCTCGTCCCGGATCAGATGCTCGACCACGGCCAAACTGGCCGCCACCTGCTCCGTCGAGTTCGTCCCCCGGAAAGGCTCATCCATCAGGCCCAACAGGCGAACGCCATCCTCATCGCCACAGACTAGCCGCTTGAGATGCCGCACCTCCGCCAGAAAGTAGCTCTCGTGCCGGCTCAAATTGTCGCGCACCTGCAAGTCGCTGATCAGCCCCACCGGCGTCCATTGCATTTCCTCGGCACAGGCCACCGTACCGATCTGGGCCAACAGCACATTGACGCCCGTCATCCGCAAGAGCGTGCTCTTGCCCGCCATGTTCGAGCCGGTAATCACCCAAAGGTGCGTGGCTTGGTCCAGCCGAACGTAGTTGGGCACCACCTCCTCCGGCCCAATCAACGGATGACACCCCGCCTTGATTTCGATCAGCGGCTCATCGCTGATGTGCGGATAGCACTTGACCGGCTGCTCAAACGCGAAACAGGCCAACCCCGTCAAAGCGTCCAGGTCAGCCAGGGCCGACATGCCCGCCAGCAACGTGTCACGGTGTGACACCGCAGGCTTGAGAATCGCCTCAGCCACGTGCAGGTCATAGAAATACATCACATTGAAGATTAGTTGGATCGCCCCGCCGCCGTCCGCCCACGCCGCCCGGCTGCACAGCGCCGGCAAAGCCCCGGGCTCAACCGCAGCCGACAACCGCTGCCTGATTCGGGCCAACAACGTCTCGGCCGGCAAACTGGCCGCCCCCTGGCGAGCAGCCACCAGGGTACCGCGGGAAACTGTCACCACGTTGCGCCAGGGCCCCAACGCCTGATTCAACGACCGCCGCATACTCAGGTAAATCAACCCGTTGACCACCGCCAGCCCGGACAAACCCGACACCCACCGCGTCTGCCCCAGCCCGATCAGGGCCACCAGCACCAGCGACGCGATCACCGAGAACACCGACCACACCCGCAACGCCAACGACCACCGCGACAGCGGCAACGGCACCGCGCCCTGCACGGCGCGGATCAACTTGCCGAACCACTCATCCTGCCCCCGGAGCACAGCCAACCCCGCCATCACGTCCAAACGGGCCTCGGAATGTTGCTCCACCCAACGGACGGCAGTCTGACGCGATTGAATGTCACCCGGGTCCAGACAAGGTCTGCTCAGCATCTCCTTGAGCCGGGCCGCCCCAAGCGCCGTGGACGTCCGGTTGACCAAACCGAACAAACCGACCGGCGGCGCCAACACGTCCAGATCGTCCAGCTCCTGCGGACTCAACGCCCACGCCCGCCCCCAATCCAGGATCGGATCCAAGGTCGGGCGGTCCGCCCAACCGGCCGGCACGTCGTGCCCCCGCACCAACGTCACCTGCCCACCGACCCGTTGGCGCGATTCGTCAAGGAGCAGCAGGGTCCGGTCCAGCGTCTTGCGCCGAGCCAGCGTCCTGCCATGACCGGCCACCGCCCAGACAAACCCAACCAAGATCAGCCCGGAAACCAGCCCCGCCCAGACCGGGTGCTCGCCCAGCGGAACCCAGATCGCCAAGGCCAGCCCGAACAGAATCAGCCGGCCCCAGGACCACCAGCGTTCCGCCGAAAGGCTGCGGTCGAGATCAGCGGCGACCTGCGCCCGGTGCTGTGCCAGCCACTGCCCTGCCCCGAAATCGCCCGACCCGCTCGGCCGTTCTTTCGACTCGGATTCACGCCCCATGCCATGGCTCGGCAGATAATCTCTTCATTCTGCGCAATCCTCCTAATGTTAGGAGCCGTCAAACTCGGTTCCAGCCCCTTATTTTCGGACCCACGAGTTTCGAGGCGTTGCGTCAGCCTCTGCATTGGGTTATGTTATCCGGTAGCCGGAAGTCATTGACAAAACGCATGATCAAACAGGGGTAACCTGCATGTCAAGAAAACTCAAACATCAAAAGAAGCGTCTGAGTGCATTAGCAGCCCTCGTGGGGGCGTGCCTCTACGTCGCCGGGCCATGCGCCAGCCTCCAGGAACCACCGCCGCCGACCAACACCCAGTTCCTGGGCATCGCTCAATCGAGCTAGCCATTCCGAGCCGCCCCTGACGGACGGAGTTAGCGCCGGACGTCCTTGACCGGGGAAGGCCCTCGGGGGAATCCCGGCGCGCTGGAACCACCTTCCAAGCCAAATGTTGGCCCGGGTCGGTTGTGCGCCCTAATCGGCAAAGTCAATGGGCCGCAACACCGGGGCCACCCCCACACCCTATCGCGCCGGCGCTGACACTCAACTTCTTGCGCCCAGCCCGGCCGATTTGCCAGTTCATACCAGACCCCGTCGGCCACTCTGTTCTTGAATCCCAACCGTGATACCATGATCCCTGGATAATCGCAGCCCGCGGTGGAACGACCGGGAATCAGGACGCGAGATGGTCACGCCAACATGAGCTGGCACGCTTGGACATCGCTGGGTATGGTCGGATTGCTCACCGCCCTACTGGCCCTGACCACCTTGCCGGCCGACATTGTTTTGATCGGCGGGTTGACGGTGTTGCTGGTCATGGGCGTGGTCACACCGACCGACGCCCTGTCGGGCCTGTCCAACCCCAGCATGGTGACCATCGGCGTTCTCTACGTTGTCGTCACCGGACTGCGCCAGACCGGGGCCATCGCCATCATCGGCGAGCGGCTTCTGGGGCGTCCGCGATCGATCAGCGGCGCCCAGGTTCGCTTGATGACCCCGGTCATTGCCCTGAGCGCCTTCGTCAGCAACACCCCAGTTGTGGCCCTGCTAATCCCCGCTGTGCTCGACTGGGCCAAGCGCTATCGACTCAGCGTCTCCAAACTGCTCATCCCGCTGAGCTATGCCTCTATTCTGGGAGGCACCTGCACGCTGATCGGCACGAGCACCAACCTGGTGGTCAACAGCCTGCTGGTCGAACAAGCAGGCCAGCAACCGCTGGGCATGTTCGACATTGCCTGGGTGGGTCTGCCCGCCGCCGTGCTCGGTTTTGGCTTCGTGTTGCTTGTTAGCCGGAAACTCCTGCCCGACCGACGCCCCCCCATCAGCCAGGCCGACGATCCTCGCGAATACACCACCGAAATGTTGGTGCCGCCCTCCAGCCCATTGGTGGGCAAGACGCTGGAAGAGGCGGGACTGCGCCATCTACCCGGGGCCTACATCGCCGAGATTGAGCGCGACGGCCAAGTGACCGTGGCTGTCTCTTCCGAAGAACGGCTACGGGCCAACGACCGGCTGGTCTTCGTAGGCGTGGTCGAAAGTGTGGTCGATTTGCGAAAATCCCGAGGCCTGCTGCCGGCCACCGACCAGGTCTTCAAGCTGGATTCAGCCCGCTC